>JASHUE010000594.1:0-9585 GCA_030040195.1 Streptosporangiaceae bacterium
GGTTTTGTCCGTACGGAGTCGATGAAAAGTGAGGGTCGGGCGTTACGGGCGCATACTCAGAGTCACCGCGTTCAGGACTCGCTGTTCAAACGCACACTCAACGTGTTAGAACTAACACCGTGGACGTGCGAGTGCGGCGGCAGGCTCTCATCGACGCCATGCAGAGCAACGGTGAGCTTCAGGTGCGGCAGCTCGCCGGAGACCTCGGCTGCTCCGAGATGACAATCCGCCGGGACCTGGATGCGCTGGAACGCGACGGCGCTGTTCGCCGGATCCACGGCGGCGCGGTCCGCGTCAACCTGCGCCGCAATGAGCCGCCGTACGCGATCAGGGCAATGGAAGCTGTCCAGGCCAAGCGCCGGATTGGCCGGGCCGCCGCCGAGCTGATCGCCGATGGCGAGACGATCATCCTCGATAGCGGCACGACCGCGATGGAGGTGGCCCGCGCGATCCATGGCCGGCCGATCACCGTGTTGTCGCTCGGCCTTAGGGTCCAGATGGAACTGGCGGAAGACAGCGCCGTGCGGCTCATCGCGACCGGCGGCGATGTGCGGCCCGGTGAGCTCTCGCTGAGCGGAGAGCTCGCGGAGGTCGCCTTCGAACGACTGCGCTTCGACACCTATATCCTCGGCTGCTGTGGCATCGACGCGCGGGAGGGCCTGACAACCCATCAGCCCGCGGACGCCAGGGTTCAGCGAGCCGCGATCCGGTCGGCTCGCCGCAAGATCGTGATCGGCGATCAGTCCAAGCTCGGGCTCGTAACTTTCAGTCATGTGTGCGATCTGGATAACGTCGACCTGCTGGTGACCGACGCCGGGCCGGACCAGGCCGCAGACCTCGAGGCGCTGGGCCTCGCCGTGCAGCGTGTCTGAGCCTCGCCCCGTCGCCCCCCGCGCGGCCGTAGCCGCCGTCTTCTTCGCGCTCGGCGCCGGGGCCGGGACGTGGGCGGCGCGGATCCCGGCGGTGAAGGCGGAGCTGCACCTGTCGGCCGGCCTGCTCGGGCTGGTCCTGCTCGGCCCGGCGATGGGCTCGATGCTGGCAATGCCGGCGACCGGCGCCCTGCTCGGCGCGGTATCACCGCGGCGGATCGCTCAGCTCGGCGTTCTGGCCGTGGCGGTCCTGCTGCCGCTCACCACGTTCGCTGGATCGCCCTGGCAGCTGTTTGCCGTGCTCGCTGGCTGGGGCGGCGGGATCGGCATGACCGACGTCGCGATGAACACCGAGGCGGCAGCCGTCCAGGAGCACCTGGGCAAAACGACGATGTCCAGGTTCCACGCCTCCTTCAGCGCAGGCGGGCTGGCCGGCGCCGGAGCTGGCGCCATCGCGGCCGCCACGGGCTTGTCGGCGCGGGCTAACTTCGCGCTCGCGGCCGCTGTCATCCTCGCTGCCGGCGCGGGCTGCGCGCAGCTGTTCTCCGCCGCCCCAGCGGCGCACCCCTCGCACCAGACCGCGCGTTCACGCTGGCCGGCGTGGTCCTGGACGCTGGCCTGCCTGGCACTGATCGCGTTCGGCAGCTTCCTGGCCGAGGGGGCCGCAAGCGACTGGAGCGCCGTTTACCTGCACAGCTCGCTCGGCTCATCGCCCGGCGTCGCCGCGATCGGCTACACGGTGTTCTCCTGCACGATGTTCGGCGGTCGACTGGCCGGCGACCGGCTCACCGACTGGGCCGGACCCGCGCGACTCGTTAGAGCGTCGGCGGGCATCGCTGCCGTCGCGTTCCTTGGCGCACTCCTGCTCGGTCAGCCGGCGGCGGGAATGGCCGGCTTTGCCGTCCTCGGGGCTGGGCTGTCGGTGGTCGTGCCGATCGTTTTCACCGCGGCGTCGAGGCTGGGGCTGCCGGGTCCCAATCTTGCGCTGGTCACCTCGACCGGCTACATGGGCATGCTCGTCGGCCCGGCGGTCATCGGCGGTCTGGCTGAGGTCGTTGGCCTGCCGGCCGCTCTCGGCACCATCGTGGTCATCACGAGCATGACGGCGATCATGGCCGGTGCGGTCAGGCCCAGGACGTCCGGGTCGTCGGCTCGGCTTTACGAGCCGGCCGAGGATCTGCGCTCCAGCACGGTCACCCGTGTCCGGCCAGCGCAAGAGGACTAACACGTTCCTCGCCGATCGGTCCGGCAACCGCGGGCCGCGCGTCAGGCTCCCTCGGCCAGGCGCCTGACTCCCTCGAGAGTGGCGGTCATGTTGGCGTGATGCTCGGCCAGCCGACGGCGCAGGATCCGCGACTCCTTGTCGGGCATCTGCGCGATTATCTCGCTGATGCCGCTCTCACCCGGCCCGATCTGAACCCACTGAGTTATTCGGGTCCCGTCGCCGTCCGGGGTCAGGGTGAAGCGCCAGCGCGCGGCCGGAACTGCGGGGTTGCCGACCGCCCAGCCAAGCACTCGCTCGGGTTCGTACTCGCAGATAGTCGAGACCGTCTCCCAGTCACCTCGGGCCGGATGATGATTGCGGCCGCAGAACCGGGCCCCCAGAGCCGGCGAAGTTGCCCCGTCCAGCCATGTGCCGCCTTGGAACTCAGAACTGAAGGCGGCAGGCATCTCGATGTCGCAGACCAGCGGCCACACCGCCGACGGCGGCACGGCGATGACCAGCTCGGCCGCCGTCGTCGGGCAGTCGGCAAGCCGCAGCTCGGCCTCGTCCACGGTGTCAGGGTACGCCCGCCGGCTGTAGCCTCCTAGCCGCGCCGGAGCCCGCTTGGACCGATCTGCGTGCCCGGCCGGTAGCACCCACTGGGGTGCGTCGCGGCGGGTGATGGCCGGACTTCGCGAGCGGTACGCATCACGGCGCAGTCAGGTTGACACCATGCGTAACTAACGATCGGGTAACCTCATGCGGACCTCCAGAGCAGCTACCTGGGTGAACCTCGATACAGCGGTTTGCGTCCTACAGAGCGAACATGGTCGCTCGCTCATCTGTACTAGAATCACGTTATAGCCGCCGTCACGGAGCGCTCCTGACATGCGGTCTGGCGGTGGTGGCTGTGGGCAACCAACGCCGGGTGCACTGCCCTTGGTGCTGCCGGTGCTTTCTAACCCGAGGGCGCCCCCAAAAATGGGGTGATTTGCAAAGATGCACGCCGTCACCGCGTCTGTTACCCGGCCTCGGCGCGTTGAGGAGGCCCGGAAACTGTGACCAAGCAGGTCCAGCGGCTCGATCGAGTCATCATCAGGTTCGCAGGCGACTCCGGCGACGGCATGCAGCTCGCCGGGGACAGGTTCACCCAGGAGACGGCAACCTTCGGCAACGACTTGTCGACCCTGCCGAACTTCCCGGCGGAGATCCGCGCCCCGGCCGGCACGCTCCCCGGCGTGTCCAGCTTCCAACTGCACTTCGCCGACCACGACATCCTGACGCCGGGTGACGCACCCGACGTTCTGGTCGCGATGAACCCGGCGGCTCTCAAGGCAAATCTTGACGACGTGCCGCGCGGCGGCGACATCATCGCCAACACCGACGAGTTCACTAAGCGCAACCTGTCCAAGGTCGGCTACCTGGCGAATCCGCTCGAGGACGGCTCGCTTGATGCCTATCAGGTGCACGCGATCCCGATCACTTCGGTGACCGTCAAGGCCCTGGAGAACTTTGACATCACGCGCAAGGACGCCGAGCGCGCCAAGAACATGTTCTCCCTCGGCTTGCTGTCCTGGCTGTATAACCGGCCCATCGACGGAACGATGAGGTTCCTCGAGTTCAAGTTCGGCGGCAAGCCGGAAATCCTGGCCGCGAACAAGGCAGCGTTCCAGGCCGGCTGGAACTACGGCGAGACGACCGAGGCCTTCTCGGTCCAGTACGAGGTCAAGCCGGCCGAGCTGCAGCCCGGTACCTACCGGAACATCACCGGCAACAGCGCGCTCGCCTACGGGCTGGTGGCCGCCTCCCGCCGGTCCGGGCTGCCGTTGTTCCTCGGGTCGTACCCGATCACCCCGGCGTCCGACATCCTGCACGAACTGTCGAAGCTGAAGCGGTTCGGCGTCCGCACCATGCAGGCCGAGGACGAGATCAGCGGCGTCGGCGCGGCCCTCGGCGCGTCTTTCGGCGGCGGCCTCGGCGTGACCAGCACGTCGGGCCCTGGCATGTGCCTGAAGGCGGAGACGATCGGCCTCGCGGTCTCGGTCGAGTTGCCACTGATCGTCTGCGACATCCAGCGCGCAGGCCCGTCCACCGGCATGCCGACCAAGACCGAGCAAGCCGACCTGCTGATGGCTCTCTTCGGACGGAACGGGGAGTCCCCCGTGGCTGTGCTCGCTGCGTCCACGCCGGCCGACTGCTTCGACACCGCGATCGAGGCGGTCCGCATCGCCGTCAAGTACCGCACGCCGGTGATCATTCTTTCCGACGGGTACCTGGCGAACGGGTCCGAGCCCTGGCGCGTCCCGAGCGTCGACGGGCTGGCCAGGCTGCGCGACGAGTTCAGCTTCGCCGGGCAAGCGGCGGCCGATGGCCAGGAATTCCTGCCGTTCCAGCGTGACCCGAAGACGCTAGCCAGGCCCTGGGCCATCCCCGGTACGCCCGGACTCGAGCACCGGATCGGCGGCATCGAGAAGGCAGACATCTCCGGCAGCATCTCGTATGACCCCGACAACCACGACCGGATGGTGCGGCTACGCCAGGCGAAGATTGATGGCATTGCGGCCGACATCCCGCCGCTGGAGGTCGACGACCCGGACCACAACGCGCGGGTCCTGGTCCTCGGGTGGGGGTCGACCTACGGGTCGATCGGGGCGGCGGTACGCCGGGTGCGGCTGTCCGGCGGCTCCGTCGCGCAGGCGCATCTGCGGCACCTGTCTCCGTTCCCCGCGAATCTCGGCGAAGTACTGCGCGCGTACGACAAGGTTCTCGTACCCGAGATCAACCTTGGTCAGCTCGCCCTGCTGCTGCGTGGCCGTTTCCTGGCCGACGTGGTCTCGTACAACCGGGTCCGCGGTCTTCCGTTCCGGGCGTCCGAACTGGCCGACGTCATCCAGGATGTGATCACCAATGTCTGAGCTAGAGTTCCCCGAGCCCGGTCACCGGCTTGGCTCGCTGACGCTGGTGCCCAAGGCCGATGAGAAGCAGTCGGCCAAGGACTTCAAGTCCGACCAGGAAGTCCGCTGGTGTCCGGGCTGCGGCGACTACGCCATCCTGGCCGCGTTCCAGTCGTTCCTGCCGGAGCTGGAGATCCCGCGCGAGAACCTCGTCATCATCTCGGGCATCGGGTGCTCGTCTCGCTTGCCGTACTACGTGAACAGCTACGGCATGCATTCGATTCACGGCCGCGCCCCGGCTTTGGCGACGGGCCTGGCCTCGTCGCGCCCTGACCTGTCGGTCTGGGTGATCACGGGTGACGGAGACGCTCTGTCTATCGGGGGCAACCACCTGATCCACGCACTGCGCCGGAACGTGAACATCAAGATTCTGCTCTTCAACAACCGGATCTACGGGCTGACGAAGGGTCAGTACTCGCCCACGTCCGAGCAGGGCAAGGTCACCAAGTCGACGCCGTTCGGCTCGCTGGACACCCCGTTCAACCCGGTGTCGCTCGCCCTTGGCGCCGAGGCCGGCTTCGTCGCCCGGACGATCGACTCCGACCGCAAGCACCTGACCAGCGTGCTGCGGGCCGCGGCCGACCACAAGGGCACCGCGTTCATCGAGATCTACCAGAACTGCCCGATCTTCAACGACGACGCGTTCTTGCCGCTGACCGAACCAGGCTCGCGCGAGCAGCATCTGATCCGACTTGAGCACGGCGAGCCGATCAGATTCGGTGCCGATGGCGGCATGGGTTTGCGCTTCGGCCGGTTGGGCTCGCTGGAGGCGGTGCCGGTCGCGGACGCCGACCCGGCCTCGCTGCTGATCCACGACGCTCATGCGGCCGACCCGTCCTACGCGTTCGCCCTGTCCCGGCTCGATAGCTCGGATTTCGCGCACACCCCGATCGGCGTATTCCGGAAGGTCGAACGGCCCAGCTACGACGAGCTGATGACCGCGCAGATCGACTCGGCCCGGCAGAAGCAGGGCGACGGCGACCTGGCCGAGCTGCTAGCCGGCACTGATACCTGGCAAGTCGGCTAGCCGCCGGTGACCACCGGGGGGTCCGGGGGATTGTCCCCCCGGAGTGAAGCGCTGGGGCATTCCGCTACGGGGTCCGGGGGGTCGTCCCCCCGAGTCAGTACCGTCCGAGTCGAGCGGTCGGGCCCGGTCACAACCGTCATCCTCGATCGGCCCGAGGTCCGCAACGCGGTGGACGCGCCGACCGCGGCCGCGCTCGCCGAGGCGTTCGCCGACTTCGACGCTGATACCGACGCCGGCGTCGCGGTGCTGTTCGGTGCCGGCGGGACGTTCTGCGCCGGCGCGGACCTCAAGGCGATGGGCAGCGAACGAGGCAACAAGACAACGCCGGACGGCAACGGTCCGATGGGCCCGACCCGGATGAGGCTCTCCAAGCCAGTCATCGCGGCGGTGGCCGGCTACGCAGTCGCGGGCGGCCTCGAACTGGCGCTGTGGTGCGACCTGCGGGTCGTGGAGGAAGACGCGGTGTTCGGGGTGTTCAGCCGCCGCTGGGGCGTGCCCCTGATCGATGGCGGCACAGTGCGGCTTCCGCAAGTGGTCGGCATCGGCCGGGCGCTTGACATGATCTTGACCGGTCGCCCGGTACCCGCTGCCGAGGCGCATGAGATCGGCCTGGCCACACGGCTGGTTCCTGTTGGCCACGCGCGCGAGGCGGCGGAGCAGCTAGCCAGGCAGGTGGCCGCGTTCCCCCAAGAATGCATGCGCGGCGACCGGGCTTCAACGCTGGAGGGCATGTCGCTCGGCTACTCCGAGGCGATGGCCAATGAGTTCTCACGCGGCATGGCCACCCTGACGGACCCGGGCGTATTCGAGGGCGTGGCGAGATTTCGCGGCGGGGCGGGCCGCAGCGGCGCCCCCGCCTGATCTCGCCGCCAACCGGACCAGAGTCCCAGGCGTCTCACCCGTGTCGAGAACTCGGAGATGTCATGAGCAACCGGTCCCTATCACTGCGCACGACGCTGGCCGCTGTGGCCGCGATCAGCGTCGCCGCGACGATCCTCTCAATCGGGAGCACCGAGCCCGCGCGGTCGGCCGTCGCGAGTCCGGCGTCGGCCTTGTGCGCATCGGCGCAGCAGCCCGCGTTCGCCGCGGCCCTGTCGCGCAGCCTGCAGCGGGCCATTAACGGCCGCAAGTCCCGCCTTGGATTCGCGGTTTCCGACCCGGGGCTGGATCTGACGTGCTCGCTGCACGAGACATGGCACTTCGACGCGGCCAGCACGATCAAGGTGACGATCATCAGCGCGCTGCTGTATAAGGAGGGCGGGCCGAGCCATCTGACCGCGACGCAGCGAAGCCTGGCCTGGCTGATGATCACTCAGTCCGACAACGATGCCGCAACCGACCTCTGGAACGAGGTCGGCATGACCGACATGCAGCGGTTCCTCGACCGCGCCGGCATGACCCACACCGACCTGAACCTTTCGTGGGGCCTGACGGAGGAGACCGCGCAGGATGAACTCACGCTCCTTCAGTTGATCGCCAATTCCGGCAAGGTCCTGAGCACTGCGTCTCGGCGGTATGTGCTGTGGCTGATGGACAACGTCATTCCCAGCGAGCGGTGGGGCGTTCCGGTGGGCGCGCCCTCCAGTCTCACGGTGGCGGTCAAGAACGGCTGGCTGCCGTACCCGGTGAGCGACGACTGGCACATCAACAGCCTCGGCGTGTTCCGCGGCCACCACATCGTCTACGAGATCGCGATGCTGACCAGCGGCAACTCGACTGAGAACTACGGCATAGGAACAATCCAGGCTGCCGCCCGAGTCATCAACGCCGGCATCGCCAAGGAATAACAGGTTTCGCTTGCGGGGCGCGGCTGGCCTATAGTGCGGCGTGATCAATTCCATGGCGACGACCGGCCCGGCGGCCGCGATGCCGGAGTCTGCGGCCCAGCCGCAGTCGTCGTTCCCGGACTTCAGGTTCGCGCCGAACATCGGCCAGCACGCGGACATCTACGAGCTCGAGAACGACGCCCTTCGCCGCGCCGGGCACGTACTCGCGGCAATGCGGGGACTGGCGCCCTGGGCCGGACGCGCGATCGTGGATCTTGGCTGCGGTACCGGCTACTGGCTGCCTGTCTACGCGGACGACGCCGGCCGCGTCGTTGGCATTGAGCCCGATCCGGCGCTTCGCGCGGCCGCACTGCGCCGCTTGAGCCGGACGGCCCTGGGGCCTGCCGTCGACGCGCTGGCGGGGTCCGCCGAGCACCTCCCGCTCGCCGATGCCTCGGCCGACGTGGTGCACGCGAGGTTCGCCTACTTCTTCCCGCCCGGCACGGAGGCAGGGCTGACCGAGACGCTGCGCGTGCTGAAGCCTGGCGGCCGGCTGGTCGTGGTGGACAACGACTACCGGTGGGGCGAGTTCGCCGGTCTGCTCGCCGCCTCCGCGCAGAACCCGCCGCTACAGACCGCCGCCGCCACCGACCGGTGGTGGGCCGAGCGCGGCGCCACCCGGCACGAGGTGCGGTCGGAGCTCCGGTTCGCCAGTCGGGCGGACCTGGCCAAGGTGCTGCACATCGAGTTCCCGGCCGAGGTATCCCGGGCCTGGCTCGACCGGCATCCGGTTGCTACCGGCCTCACCTACGGCTACGTGCTGTTCGCCGTTACGGCCTGAGGCCGATCCAACGGCAGGCCGCGGGCCGGCCGTCGCGGCGACCTGGTCCACGTAACCGCGAGCACGCCGGCGCAGACCAGTGCTGCCCCGAGCACCTGGATCAGCGTCGGCCGTTCGCCTAGCACGACATCCGCCAGTACCAGCGCGGCGGCTGGCTGCAGGAGCAGGAGCAGGGATGACATGGCGGCGGGCAGCCGCGGTAGGGAAGAGGTGATCAGGAGCCAGCCGACCGTCTGGCTCATGAGAGCCAGGATCAGCAGCCAGCCGAATGACGGCCAGGGGATGTGCAGCCGCAGGCCGCCGAAGGCCAGCCCGAGCAGCAGCGAGCCGACCGCCGCCGCGGCCGTCGCGTCCGCGAGCTGACCCGCGATGTGCCGGGCTGGCCCCGCCGCCTGGCGCAAGATCAGCAGGAATCCGGCGTAGGCGGCCGAGGTACCCACTCCGTAGCCGATGCCGGCCAGCGGGTCGAGGCCGGCCGCCCTGCCGCCGACAAGACCGGACACGAGCACGACGCCTAGGAACACGACCGGCAGCATGATCAGGTACCGTCGGGCGGGCCGCTCCCCAAATAGCAGCCAGGCCAGGACGCCGACGAACAGGACCTGCAGGTTTCCGAGGACGGTCGCCACGCCGGCGCCCACGTCGGCGATGGAGTGGTTCCACAAGATCAGGTCGACGGCCAGGAACAAGCCGGCCACCCAGGCGCTGAGCCGGCGCCTCAGCGGCCGCGGCCCGTTCTTCCGCTGCTCCAGCACCGCCAGCAGCACGAGCACCGGCAACGCGAGCACACAGCGATAGAAGGCCGTCGTCGCCGGCCCCGCGTTGGCCAGCGTCACCAGGATGGCCGAGGACGAGATGCAGGCCGCGCCGAGAGCGGCTCGTGCTACCGGCCGCCCCGAGAACCCGGACGAACTCGCGAGCCCG
>JASHUE010000595.1:0-4444 GCA_030040195.1 Streptosporangiaceae bacterium
CGCTCAAGAGCCGGGAACCGGCCAGAACGGCTGCGCGTGGAGAGCGGCGGCCACGATGAGGTCACCATCGAGGACAAGGCTCGCGTCGCGCAGTCCGTAGCTCGGCCAAGAGCACGTCAGTTGCACGGGCCCTGACGGCGGCAGGGGCCAGGCCCACAGGATCAGGTGCGCGTCCTCACCGTCCTGCGAGCCGCGGCTGCTCTCGCATCCGCTGACCATCAGGATCGGGCCGCGCGCGGTGCGCAGTCCGGCCTCATCGTCCTGGGCTGCCTCGCGCCCGTCGGAAAACCGGAGCCGGAACCGGAGGTCCGGTTCCCGGAGCAGTTCGTGGAAGGCAGTGGGTGGCGTCGGCGCGGCCGGGGTTCCCCTGGCGTGAGCGTCCACCTCGACCTGAACGCCGGTCGGGAAGGCAAGAACCTGCCGGGTGGCAACAACGGCCCGATCCGATCGCCCGATCAACTCCGGCCCGATGACATGGCCTCCGATCATCCGCGGCGCCATGCGCCACTCGGGCATGTCATAGGCACCGCCGTTGCCAGGCGTTTCAGGCACGCCAGCAGCGTATGTCCGCCAGCCGATGGCCGGAAGGCCGGCTCCAGGCAGCCCTCTGGTTCCGCGCCAACCGGTGCGTGGTCCGGCCCCTAATCGGCATGTTCACGACGAATACGGCTATTAGGGCGAACAGTTCCGATCGCGGCACATAGGTATCGGCGGGGTACGACCTAATGGGAAAATGAGCCATGCCGGCAAGGCCCGCGACTGTCCTGGTAGCCGTGAAGCTCGCGGCTGCCCTCGCCCTCGTACTGCTCGCCTGCGGGGCCTGCGCAGCGGTTCCGGTGCATCCGAGCATCGCGCGGTGCTCGGCGTTCGGTGTGCAGGCGATCCGGCGGCACGTTGTCGTCCATGCCGTGCCAGCCGCTTGCGCGGGCTTGAGCCGCGAGCAGGTGAACGGCGCCGTGGCGGCCGCTATCAGGGAGACAGTCGGGTTCAAGCGGAAGGCCGCCGCGAGGAAGCTGGCGGCGCGAGACAGCAGGTACCTCGCTCCGCTGATTACCACGATCCCGCCGCCTCCGGCGGTCGCGGTGAGTACGGCTAGTGGGCCGTCCTCAAGCGGTACCGGGCTCAGCTTGTCCGCGCTTGCCTGCTGGGTGTTGACGGCCAGCGCCGGGTCCTACCTGCTCATCCGGACGCATGCCGTCCGCCGCCGCCGGGGAAGGTGGAGCGCCCGCGGGTCGCTCGGTGCGATTGTCGTGGGGCATGTCGGGGCCGCCGTGGCCTGCGTCGGCACGCTCGCGGCGTTCGCGGTGACCGGCGCGCACGCCGTGGGCTGGGCTGCGGTGGGCTTGGTGAGCATCGCGGCCGGGTTTGGCATGGCCACGCTCGTCACCGCCTTGCCCGAGCCCGGCGCTACCTCACCTGCCGCGCGCACGCCGACTGCGGTCGGCGCACGCAGGCAGCAGTCGCTCGTCGCTGTCATCGCGTTGCACGGGATACTGGCGACGGCAACCATCTTGCTGATCTGGCTCGCCGTTGTGAGCAGTACGTGAGTGCGGCCGCGATCCGCTGTTACGGAAAGTGACCAGCGCCGAGTCCGCCAGACTGGCTCAGCACCCGGGCTCTTGCCCGGTCCTGGCCCATCTCTGCGGCGCTTCCGTCGCCGTGCCGGACGCCGTGGCCGGGCCCCGCCACGAGCCTTGCAGCGCGCGGCGCGCGCGGGGTGTGTCCAGGCACAGCGCGGTGCCCAGCACGACGCCGACGCCGACGGCGGCGCCGGCCACCGTGTCGGTGAGGTAGTGGTAATCAAGTCCGATCATCGAGATGGCGACAGCCACGCCGACAATGACCATGGCCACGACCAGAACTCGCACGCAGGCCGACGCCGTGGCCCGCGGCGGGTTCAGCAGGCCAATGGCGAGAATCGTCGCGACGCAGAACACTGCCTGGGTGTGGCCGCTCGGGTAGGTGAGGTACTTGCCGATGCGCTCGTCCACCACCGGCTTGAGCACGAGTTCGGTCAAAATCCACCCGAGAGGTACCGAGATGAGCGTGAGAGCCGCCAGGTCCCGGCGGCGGGCGGCGAGGGCGGTCAGGATCAGGACGACCGCTACCAGTTCCGAGCCGACGACGCCCAGGTCGGTGATGAGTTGCAGGGCCGTGTGGTGAGCGCCGATGTGAGCCTGGATCCACGAGTCGGCCGGCCGGCTCAGCGCGTTCGGTCGTGACCGGCCGGCGCCGAGCAGGGCGCCGGCGGTGACCAGCACGCCACAGCAGAAGATCAGGACCACCGCGATCCGGCGGGCTGGTCCCGGCAGCAGCGCCGGAGTCGACCCGCGTCCGGGGATGTCCGAGATTGATGCCACCCCGTTCCCTGCCTACAGGCCAGCCAGCCTAGGCGCTCAGTGGCACTGCCTGCGTCATGCGGCGGCTCAGCGCCGCTCAGTCAGGCCGCGGATGAACGCGGCCTGGCCGGCGTGCTGCAGGTCGTCGGAGAGCACGCTCACCAGCCGGACGCCCAGGGTGACCGGCGGATCCCAGGCGCGGTCCACAATCCGGCTCAGGTCGGCATCGCGCAGGCCGCTGACGAAGGGAATCGTCTGCGCGTAGGTGGCGTCGTGGTAGCCCGCGAGGAACTCCGCGGGCAGCCTGACCTCGGCGACCAGCCTGGGGTGCTGGCCATAACCGGTCTCGGTCGGCGCGAACGGCAGCCCGGCGCGCTGTTCCCACCCTTCGGTCCAGACCTGTTCCAGTCCGGCCACCGCGGCGACATGATCGTCCTGCACCCTGGTGAGGTGCCAGATGATCCAGCCGATCGAGTTGGCTTGCTCGTCGGCGCGGAAGGTGAGGTCCTCGAGGCTGAGGCCGTCCAGCACCTCGTGCACTACCTCGCGGATCCGACCGAATCCGTCGACGAGCAGTTCTGCGGCCGACATCTGCGGGATACCTCCTCGTGCTGGCCATGCCGGGCGTGGGACGGGTCACGTCTGCCGTCGTGACTCCTCCATATAGTGCCCGGACACCGTGGGTTATGCCTCGCGCTTAACCCCGGCAAAGGCAGACCGCGGGCTTGCCTGCGGGGCTCCGCCCGATATAGTGATCGCAGCGCGCACCAGGGCGCCTCCCGTCCGCGGCAAGTACCGAGTGCACCTGGATTCCCCTCAGTATTGCGTAGCCATGCGCGGATCCCTGTCGCACCCGGCCGCAGCGGACCTGGGTGGCGATGGAGAACCCGATGGAAGCTAAGACCCTGCCCGCCAACGCCGACCTCAGCCAGCTACGGGCGCAGGCCAAGGAGCTCAGGCGTGCCTATCTGGGCGGTAGTCCCGCGGCCCTGACCCGAGTGCAGGCCGTCGTGCCGGACGCCAAGCCGGACATCCCGCTCAGGGACGCCCAGCTGGTGATCGCCAGGGAGCACGGCTTCGATGGCTGGCGTGACCTGTCGGCGGCCGTCGTGGCCCAGCAGAGCGGCGGCCGTGACCTGAATCGCTGGTTCGCGGTCGAGCTCAACAACGGAACCTGGGACCTGATCGACAACGGCCTCTCGGAACACAGCCCTCGCTCGGAGCAAGACCAGGCCCTGTATGCCGCGTACGCCTCTACCTACCACTGGCTGCTCGCAGGCACTGTCGCCAATCACGGGCGCGGCGAGCACCTCATCGCGACGGTGGCCGTCGCCACCGGCTTGCTCGATGAGGCCGGGCGCCACGCCGACCGGTACGCCCACCTGATCGCTGAGCACCCGGCGGCCTTCGCCGACTGGGACCGGGCCTTTGCCGCCGAGGCCGTGGCACGGGTGGCATCCAGGAGGGGGAGCCCGGACGCGGCGAAGCTGAAGGCGGAGGCCCAGCGCCTGGCCGAGGAAGTGGAGCACCCGGAGGAGCGCCGGATCTGCCTGGAGCGGCTCACCGCCCCTCCCTGGTAGCAGGCTGTTGCCGCGCCTGGCAGGACGCTTCGCTGCAGCTGGCGGGCGGAGGGGAATCCGCGTGGAGGAGACTCCGAGTCGGCTCAGATCTCGCTCGTCACGTTGTTGACGTAGTAGAACGGCGCCCCCGTGCTGTCGTTCCCCTCCAGGACAAGCTTGTCGCCGGTCCGCTGCCAGGTACAGGCAAACGTTCCGGCGGCGCCCTGGCATCCGCCAAAGGTCCACCCGGTCTCATACTTACGGGCGAAGAGCACGTCCACGGCCGCCGCGGTGGCCTCGTAGCGTGCGCTCGTGCGGTCGTTCTTGCTCCACGCCTGGAAGACCAGTTCTGCCGCTGACTGCCCGGTGCTCGCGCGCAGCCACTGCAGGGTCAGCGCATTCCAGGTGTTGGGGCCCACAATGCCGTCCACGCTGAGCCCGCAGAACCCTTGGAAGCTGCGGACCACGCTGTCAGTGTTCGGGCCGAAGACTCCATCTATCTCCAGCCAGCCGCTGCGCGAGTGAAGCTGGCTTTGCACGGCTTCG
>JASHUE010000596.1:0-2720 GCA_030040195.1 Streptosporangiaceae bacterium
GACTCGAGCGCAAACGCAGAATGCAGCCTGGGGGAGCCGGCCAGCAGCGTGCTCCACCGCGCCCGGACCATCGAGCCGAGGGAAGGCATGGACGCGCCCGCGAGGCAGCCAGTTATCAGCAGCGCCCACAGCGGCGCGTGCAACTCCGCGCAGGCGATGAACACGCTCGTGGTCAGCGCGAAGAACGCGACCAGCGGCCGGAGGACCCGGGCCTGGCCGAACCGGTCGGCGAGGCTGGCTATGCGCGGCGCGCAGACCGCATACCCAATGGAGCCAGCGCCGGAAACCAGGCCGGCCAAGCCGTACTGTCCGGTCGTGGCCTTCACGAGCAGCACGGTTCCGAGACCGAACATGGACATCGGCAGCCGCCCGATCGCGGCCGAGACAGAAAACCGCGCCGCGCCGGGGATCCTCAGCAAGCTCAGGTATGCGTTCTCGCTTGCCCGCTCATGCCCGCCGGCCTGCTCTGTCTCGAGTGCTGTTACCTGCGCCTGCGTCATCTGATGTCTAGCCTCCGGCTCTGAGACTAACGAGCGGCACCGACAGTCAGGAATCGGATTTCTTTCGCCCGACTAACGACCGTGACGCCGACTCCCTATCGCCACGACGGGAATTCGCCGGCCGCCCCTTCAGCCCGCGAATCCTGGCAGTTATGGTTGATGCCCTATGGGACGCTCAGATCGGGAGGCTGACGAGAGCCCGCCCTCCGCCAGGCGCTGGCGGCGCGCTAGCGCGTCCGCCGGAACGCCCCCGGCCAAGCGCCTGGTCGCCGTGGGCGCCGTTGCCGTCCTCGGTCTTGCCTCTCATGAGGGCATCGCCGCCGGGTCCTCCGGTCGTCCGGATACGCCAGACCGGACCGTCGGCCCGCTGTCAGCGACCGAGCCCTCTTCGGTCACGCACCTTCAGGCCTCGGGCTGGGCGGCCGCGCCTGGGACGACGTACTTCGCCGGCCAGGAGAGCTCCAGCCGTGTGGTCGCCGAGGCGGAGAAGGCGAGCCCGTTCCGGCAAATAATCCTGCCGGACCTCCTCGTCGTTGCCCCGAAGGGCCTCGCCGCGAGCCAGGTGACCAGCCTTCGCAAGATCACCGGCGTGCGTAACATGATCACCTTCGACGGGGCCCAGATCACCGTCGGCGGGCGGCCGGTCAGCGTGATCGGGGTGAACCCCGCGACTTTCAGGTCCTGGGTCCCGCTGGCGGCGGCCTCCAACCAGGCGCTCTGGTCCGCGCTGAGCCGGGGCGAGTTCGTGGCCTCGCTGCCGTCGAGCACGTCGCTCGGCCTGCAGGCCGGAAAGAGCTACGCGCTGACCGGGACGACCAGCCAGGTCGTCACGTACGCGATGTCGGCCAGCCTGGGCCTTAACGGGGTGGACCTGCTGGTTAACGAGGCCACCTCGCACAAGCTCGGCCTGGTCCGGCAGGTGGCCGGGCTGATCAGCGCCCCCGGCGTGAGCCTGACCACCCTGGATCAGAAGGTTTCGAAGATCCTCGGGCCCGGCGGGCGGATCGAGGTGCTGCGCAGCCATAAGCTCCCGGTAGCGACGGTGGCGCCCGGCACCAGGCCCACCACCTACCTGCAGCTGTTCAAGGCCTCGGCGGCGGATTACTGCCCTGGCCTGTCCTGGACGGTGCTGGCGGCGATCGGCCAGATCGAGAGCGCGGACGGCGAGAACATGGGACCGTCGACGGCCGGGGCGCTGGGCCCGATGCAGTTCCTGCCGTCCACCTGGGCGGTCTGGGGCATCGACGGGTTCGGCGAAACGGGTACACCCAACATCCTCGACCCCTACGACGCCGTGCCGTCGGCAGCCAGGCTCTTGTGCGCCGACGGGGCCGCCATCGGCGGCTCGGCGTTGCGTCAGGCGATCTTCGACTACAACCACGCGACCTGGTATGTCAACGAGGTCCTGGCGCTCGCGGCCGAATACGCCGCCGACTACTCGTAATTCATACGGCCAGCGGGTTTGGGCAGCCGATTATTGGGGGAACGGGCTCGGGTCCGCATCAGCGCGGGCCGATGGTTCCACCGCACCCGGCTCGCGGCAAAAGCCCCGTCCGGTCCCTGGTTGGATGGGGGCATGGCCGGTTACGACGCGTTCCTGCTGATGTCCTTCGGCGGACCCGAGGGACCAGACGATGTCATCCCGTTCCTGCAGAACGTCACGGCCGGCCGGGGAGTGCCGCCCGAGCGGCTGGCCCAGGTCGCGGAGCACTACTACCGCTTCGGCGGGATCAGCCCGATCAACCAGCAGTGCCGCGACCTGCTCGCCGCGGTCGAGAAGGAGTTCGCCGCGACCGGGATCGGCCTGCCCGTCTACTGGGGGAACCGGAACTGGCAGCCCTACCTGCCCGACACGATGCGGCAGATGGCAGCCGACGGGGTGACTCGCGCGCTGGCGTTCGTCACCTCCGCCTACAGCTCGTTCTCGAGCTGCCGGCAGTACCTGGGCGACATCGTGGCTGCCCGCGCTGCCGTCGGGCCGGCCGCCCCGCAGGTCGACAAGCTGCGGCAGTTCTTCAACCACCCCGGCTTCATCGAGCCGAACGCCGCGGCCGTCGCCGCGGCGGCCAGCTCGCTCGGGCCGTCCCTCGCCGGTAACTGGGACCTGGTCTTCACCGGGCACAGCGTCCCGGTGGGGATGTCGGAGGCCAGCGGGCCGACGAGCGGGCCGTGGCCGACCGGAGCGGGCGGGCCAGCCGGCGGCGCGTATCCGGCGCAACT
>JASHUE010000063.1:0-12119 GCA_030040195.1 Streptosporangiaceae bacterium
CCACGATCAGGCTGGGCAGCTCCTCGGCGGGCGCCGTGGCCGGGGCGCTTGACCCGGCAACGGGCACCTTGTATGCGGCCAGCCCGGCCGGCTACGTCTACGCCATGGACGCGGCGGGCTGCAGCGCGGTCACCACCCGCGGCTGCGGCCATCCGGTGCGGACGATCAGGGACAGTCAGGATCCGAACGCTGTCAGCGTGGACATCGCCACCGACACCGTCTACGCGGTGAACAACGGCCCCACTGGGAACGGGGACACGGTGTCGCTGATCAACGGCGCTGCCTGCAACGCCGGCAGCAGCCGCGGCTGCCGCCGGGCGCCGCGCACTGTCACCGTCGGCAGCGGCGCCACCTGGGACGCGGTCGACCAGGCCACCGACACCGTCTACGTGGCGAACTACAACGCAGGCACAGTGTCGGTGCTCAACGGCGCCACCTGCAACGCCCGCGTCAGCTACGGCTGCCGCCGGCCAGCGCACGTGACGGTCGGATCGGAGCCGGGGTTCGTCGCACTCGACCCTCCGCTGCACACGGTCTTCACCGTCAACCAGGGCGACGACACCCTGTCCGCCATCAACTCCAGCACCTGCGACGCGTCCCGTACCTCCGGCTGCCGCGGCACCGCCCCGGCCCAGCAGGCCGGATCGGAGCAGTCCCGCGGCTACGCCCCATTCCCGAGCGCACTGGCGCTGCTGCCCGGCAGCGGCACCGCGTACGTGCTGGACGTAGGCGGGCCGAGCCGGATGTCGGTGCTCGGCATCGGCGGCTGCACCGCGCTGGACACCCGCGGCTGCCGTCGCCCCGCGCCCAGCGTGTCCGATCATGAATTCCTGGCCTCATACGACCCGGCCACCGGTACCATCTACGCCGGCGACCTGACCAAACCGCAGATCGACGTGATCAACGCCGAGACCTGCCACGCTGGCCACCTGGCGCGGTGCGCGCCGGTCGCCGTGATCCCGATGCCAGACCCGATGGCCAACGTGGGCGCGATCGACGACGCCACCCACACGCTGTATGCCAGCGACGAGTCCGCATCGGGCAGCGTGGCAGTGATCAATACCGCCACCTGCAACGCCCTGCAGACCAGTGGCTGCAACGTGCACCCGCCGCTGATCAGTCTCGGCGGCGCGTACCCGGGGCCGCCGGAACTGGACTATGCCACTGCCACCCTGTACGTGCCGTACGGCAGCAACGGCAACCAGGTTGCGGTCATCAGCACCGCCACCTGCACCGCCGCCGACACCGCCGGCTGCAGCGAGCCATTCGCGACCGTCACCGTCGGCGACGGGACTGCCGACCTAGGCATCAGCCAGGCCACCAACACCATCTACGCGCCCAGCAGCGGCCCCGGCCAGTTCAACGGTGACACCGTCGCCGTGATCAACGGTGCCACCTGCAACGGCACCAGCACGGCTGGCTGCGCCCACCTTGCTGCCACTTTCAAGGTCGGCCGCGGGCCTTACGGCATCGTCGTCGACGACGCCGCCCACACCCTGTACGTCGCCAACAACGCCGACGGTGACTCACCGGGCACGGTCTCGGTCATCGACACCGCCACCTGCAACGGCACTGACATCGCTGGCTGCCACAGCCGCCACCCGCTCATCGCCACTGGCATCTCACCGTTGCTGATGGCACTCGACAGCAGTGCTGGCGCCTTGTATGTCACCGACTTCGGCAGCGCCCAGGTCACTATCATCAGCACCACGCGCTGCAATGCCGCTGACACGCGCGGCTGCGCCGCAGCCTCGCGCGAGCAGACCGTCGGGTCCGATCCGTACGGCGTGATCGTTGATCAGCGGGACCGCACAGTGTACGTAACCGACCTTTTCCAGGCCGGAAGCATGTCAGTACTGGCCGGCTGATCAGCTGGCTCGCATCGATTGCCAGCTGGGCTATGCCGCCCCGGCTCCGCGGCTCGCGAGTGTCTCTGGCACCCGCGAGCCGCGGCTCGTGCGTGTCATCAGGGCTAGGCGGTCAGCGCAGGCCGCGCCACATCGACCTGCTGATGGCCCTGTAGTGGAAGTGCAGCAACAAGCTTCGTGCCGCCTCGCTCGCCGCCGAGAACTTCCAGGCAGGCACCATATCCGGCGAGCCGCCTGGCAAGGCCGCCGAGGCCGTTGCCGTGCGGATCTGCGCCCCCTACGCCATCGTCGGTCACCTGCACGCGCAGCCAGCCAGCCTCAGTAGCCGCGCTGAGCCAGATCCGGGCCGGGCCGGCGTGCTTCAGCGCGTTGGCCAGTCCTTCTGATGCCACGAACCATGCGGCGGCCGCGATGGCGTCGTCGATGTCACACTCAATACGGAGGTCAGGCTCGGCACCGGCCACGCTAGCCAGGTCAAGCAGCGCATCCGCGAGACCGGCGCCCGGTGGTGTCCAGTTGCTCTGGCCGGCTGCCACCCGCGACAGTTCGTCCCACGCCGCACGCCCTGCCGCCCGCGCCGCAGCAACGTCTTCACGCAAGCTCTCCGGAGCAGCGGCCAGCGCCGCATCAAGCGCATCCAGGCAGTCGGCAAGAGATCTGCCGGGGCCGTCGGCCACGTCGCGCGCGAACTGCTCGAGCACAGCGGTCTCTGCCTGAATCAGCCGGCGCCGGGAATCGGCAAGCTCGATGGACAGCTGAGCCGCCTCCGCGGCGCGCTGCAGGCGCCGGACCGCTAGCCGGCCGACCGCGAGCACGGCCTCGCGCAACTGCGGGTCATCTAGGGCTGCCCGGTCGTGTTCAACAGCTGCGACCACCGTTCCTGACTCACCGAGCACTGTCACGGCCCGGTCTGGCGGGGTGGCTACTGCTGGCAATCCTGCCGCAGTGACGAACGGGAGCCCTGGCGCGAGCTGGTAGAGCAGCCGAAGTTTCGGGTCGCCCACTGCGTGGGCGAGCCGCCGCTCCAGCGAACTCGCGTCGCTGGTACGGCCAAGCTCGACAACGAGTCCGGTCAGGCCGGCGTCGGTTGCCGCGCTGGCCGGCCGCAACGCCAGTACGGCAATGCCGCTGGCAGCCACGCTTGCCGCAAGCAGCGGTTCGATTGCCGAGCCGCGGCTGGCGACCGCCTGAAGGACGCCGGAGACTACCAGCAGGACGCCGACCAGGATCGCTGCCGCACGCGGCACCCTGACTGCGTAGCGCCTGACATCAGACAGGCCGCCTACGGCAACGAGTCCGCCGGTCAGGGCTGTGAGCCAGGCAAGCGGGGCGAGCGCCGGAATCGCCCTTACCCAGCTGATGACCGCGGCCGCACGCTGATGCCAGCGCGACGGCCACCTCCCTGGCGACGCCAGCAGCGCGGTGGTGAAGGGCGCGAGCCAGACACCGCCCAGCTGTGCCGCGACATGCCCGGCTGTGCCTGTCACAACCTCCGGGGTCGCAGCGAACCAGGTGATGCCGGCCAGGCCGAATAAGGCGCGGCAGCCGCTCGACAGGTGCCTGCCCCAGCCAGCTACCGCAAGGAGCGACCAGCCAGCGAGCAGGTCCAGCGCAGCGGAGACCCACGACCACCCTGAGTTAACCGCCCATACCTCCGCGGCGGTCCCAGCGAGCGCGGCCAGAATGACGGCCGAACGTGCTGCGGCGCGCATGTCCTCCCCAAAGGTCCTGCACTGAGAATAAAGGCGCCGCCGCGTCGGGGTGTGTTGCAACCGTCTAAGGGCGTGATCCGCCGCGACGACATGAAGAGGTGACCGCCAATACCTGCGACGGGCTGCGTCAGGCAATCCGGATCGACTACCAGGAGCGGCGGCTGGCGGAGCAGCGGGCTCTGGCACGGCTCCAGGAACGCTCGTCAATCTGACCGTCGCCGTCGCCGTCGGCATCGGCTTGCGAAGCTGACCTCGCTGCAACTCGCTGGATACCGATGCCGGGCTGCCAAATGACCTCATGTCCGCAGGGTGCCGGGCAGTCCACGGCGTGGCCAGGCGATTGATCAAGACGTCCAAGACGCCCTCGGCACGTCCGTGAACGTCCCCAACCCGCTCGGCTACCGTCAAGATCCATGGGACTTGTCGAGTGGGCAGAGAGCACGGCTCGTGGGCTCCTCAAGAATTCGCTTCCGCGCCGCTGGGCGCATACGCAGGGCGTGGCCGCGAGGGCCAGGACGTTAAGCGGTCTATTAGCAGAAGATGCCGACCTGGTCGAGGCAGCCGCGTGGCTGCACGACATCGGGTATGCGCCTGACCTGCACGACACCGGATTCCACCCGTTGGATGGAGCCCGGTACCTCCGCGACCTCACAAGCGCAGAACCGCCGCTGTGCAGGATGGTCGCGCACCACTCGTGTGCGCTGATCGAAGCAGAGGAACGCGGCCTCGCGGCTGAACTGGTCCGTGAGTTCAGGCCGTCGTCGCGCCTCCTGGCCGAGTCGCTCATCTACTGCGACATGACAACCAGCCCGGACGGGCAGCCGGTGGCTGTCAGTGATCGCCTGGCGGAGATCCGGCAGCGGTACGGACCCGGAGATGCCGTCACGCGCGCGATCGCACGGTCGGCACCAACCTTGGTAGCGGCCGTACAACGCGTGGAAATGCGGCTCGCAAGGTCGTCGAGCCCCTTGCAGGCGGAGCGCTCTTGCGGACTGCGCGATGGCTTAGTTGATGTACGGGCTGTCGCGCCGTTCCAGGTAGTGATCAACTCGCATTCGCATCGATCGGTCCATCCCGTACTTGGCCAGTTCACTGGCTTGCACCCATCGGACGTCGGAGGACTCGCTGCTCGGGGCGGGCTGGCCGCCGGTCGCCGTGGCGGTCAGCAAGATCGAGAACTCCTGCCGGACCTCGTTGTTGCTCGTATAGAGGATCAGGTGCTTCGGGTCGCTGTAGATGCCAACTACGCCGGTGATCTGGCAGTCGATGCCGCTCTCTTCCCTGGTCTCGCGCACAGCCGCCTGGGCGACTGACTCGCCGAGATCGACGGCTCCGCCGGGAACGGCCCAGTTGTCGTTATCCGAGCGGCGGATGAGCAGGACCTCACCCGCGTCGTTGGTGACGACGACGTTCACGGACGGAACGATGCTGGTCGCCGCGGGCGCGGCGGGATCATCGTAGTAGTCAATGCGGCGGCTCATGGATCACCATCCGGTATGGGCACTGCGACGTCCCATACCCGCTCGAAGCTTTCGAGGTACACGGCGGTGACCTCGCCGCCCGCGACCTTGCGAAAGTGCCATACCGGCGCGTGGGCTGCCGGGAGCCCGTACAGGTGGGTGTTGACGAGGATCTGGTCGTCGGCCCGGTAGATCGAGTTGTAGAGAACGGTGCCGTGGAAGCGGAACTCGACTCCTTGGACGGTGCGCAATGGCCGGTACATGGCGAGCGCGTTGCGTACCTTCGCCGCCATGGCTTCTCCGATACCCTCGTCGTCGCCTCGCTCAGCGACTTCCTCGCTCGCGGGATCACCCAGGAGTATGCGCACGCGCGCCCCAGCGCGGGCCTTCTCGGCAATGACCCGCTGGATACCGGAGTCCTCCGCCAACCACAGCCCGGAGTAGACCAGTACGCCGATCTCGGCCTCGGCTTCCCCGAACAGCCGTCCCCAGACATCCCGCGGAACCTCAGAACGATGCGGGTACACGGCGACCAGCTCGCTAGCCGACGCGATCGCCACCTGATCGCGCGACAACGCATCCGGCCAGAGGTAGACCTCGTCCACGCCGAGCTGCTCAGCAATGGCGAACCGGTGCTCGGCGATACGGAACGCGGCCGCTAACCCACCGCTCGACCGTCTTGCTGTCGACCGAGAGCGCGTTGGCCAGGGCCGTCGTCGTGACTCCGCGCTGCAGCAACGCCGCGCGCAACCGTTCGTTCGGCATTGATCCAGCCGTGCTCTGGAGGACGTCTCAGGACGACTTCAACATAGCCGGGACGTCTTGCGAGAGTCCAGCGGCGCAGTTACGGGGTCCGTGACCAGCGCCGGACTCTCAGGACATGGATACCAATCTTCCGCCCAGAGTCCCCGCCTTACGACGACAGCTCGATGACAAGCTCACCTGCCCGTGCGGAGCGCGCACGGAGCGCCTCCGAGCCCGCTGCCGGAAGTGCCATGCGCGCGCCGCGTGGCGGCGCCGCCAGCACCCTTCCCGAACCCGCCGGACTCTCGCGTCTGCCCGCCAGCGAGCAGCGCGGTTCTCGGCCCTTCGTTTCCCCGCACGTCCGATGGCCGGGTGGCTAGGCGACACTGCCGCCGATGCAACGCGGGAACTGCGCTCCAAGCGAGGTGGCCGGTGATGGCCTTCATTCTCGTAGGGGTGTGTCTAGGACTGGCGATCGCTGGCCTCGCCGTCTTCGCCGCTATCTGCGCCGCGATCCGTCATGACGACCGGAGAGGCCTGCCAGCGCGGGCGCCGAGCCACACCGCCAGGCTCACTCGCTGGGTTGTCGGGCTGTCTGGGACCGGGTCAGACCTGTCGCAGACCGCCGCGGACCACTCCCAGCTCGTGGGTGCCGGCGCGAGCCGGCCTGGCCACTCACATTTTGACGGGAGCTGAGATCGGTGGCAGTAACTGTCTCCCTTGTCGCGCTCCTCGGCGTCACGGTCTTCGTACTGCACCGCTACGCAGGCATGAAGTTCCTGCACGGCGTCATCTGCGTGCTCTTCGGTTTCCTCCTGGCCGCGACCGGCGCTGCGCCGGTGATCCGTCAGATCGTCGCCGGTCTTGCTGCCCTGATCTCGGGCCACCGATGACTAGCCAGAACGCGCGGCAGGCGCTCCAACCGACTCTTGGCTGTTCGGCTCAGGCGACTGAGCCTGAATGCGCCCGGCGACACTACGCCCGCGCGATCGCCGCACTCCGCCATAGCCGACTCTCCGGCTTCTGGCAATGCACAGCAGCAGGGCGCGCCACCATGACGGCGCTCGCCGACCTGCCGCCGCTGTGCGACCGGATCGACCAACTGAACGGCAATCGGCGGCGCCATCAGGATCTCGAAGCTGCGGCACGGGCGACTCTCGCCGCTCAAGCCGATGGCGAGGCGGATCCGCTCTACTACCTCCGCGACGAACTCGAAGGGGAAGGCCAGTCTCCAGAGGACGGGACGCGGCGATGGTGAACCAGCGGAATCAGATGCGCCGGCACGCCCAGAAGATGCGCCGTTACGGCATCCAGCCCATGACGGTCGTCAGCCCAGGCGACACGTTCCCTGACCTGGCCGCAGTTCTATTCGGCCGGTGGTTGTGGCGCTACCGCTCCGAACTGGCTCCCATAGCGGTTGTCCTCGCGCTGGCCGGGGTTAGCTCACTCGCGCACGTCCGGCACTCCGGCTGCTGGCCGGTCATCTCTGCAGCCGCCGTGCCAATCGGAACCGCGCTGTTCCTTCTCGGAGCGCGACTGGGCTTGACCACCCGGGCGGAGCGCGTCTACGCCGCGACCGTCGTCGCCGCGATGGCCGGATGGCTCGCCGCCTCGATTGCGGTCGGGCCGTTCCGGCCGCCGATGCCGCAGATCCTGGCTGCGGGCGCACTCATCCTGGCGCTGCCGTGGTGGGCGCACCGGCGCCGCAGGGCCAAGGTCCGGGTAGAGCGAACTCTCGCCGCCTGGCCCGAAGTCGCCCAGGCGGTTGGGCTGGCCGGATCGCGGGTCCAGTCGGCTGCGGCGGACGTGTGGGGGTGGCGGGCGCGATTCGCGCTCGCGCGCGGGCAGACCATCGCCGATGTGATCGCCCGGCTGCCAGCGATCGAGTCCGGCCTCGGAACGTTCAGGGGTGCGGCGCGTATCTACCCGACGCCCGACGGTAAGGCCAACCGGTTCGAGCTGCGCGTCCTCGACAAGGACCCGCACGCCGACGCTATCGCCTGGCCTGGGCCGTCGGTCATGTCCATCACCGAGCCAATCGACCTTGGCCCGTTCGAGGACGCTACAGCCGCCAAGGTACTGCTGCTGCGCCGTCACTCGCTCTTCGGCGGAGCAACCGGCTCAGGTAAGAGCGGAGGCCTCAACGTCGTCCTAGGCAACCTCGCCGCATGCCGCGACGTGGTGATCTGGGCCATCGATCTTAAGCGCGGCATGGAGCTCCAGCCATGGGCACCGTGCATAGCGCGGCTCGCGACGACCCCAGCGGAGGCGCGTGCCCTGCTGGCAGATGCTGTCGCGATCCTTGAGGCCCGCGCCGCGTATCTGGCCGCGATCGGGCAGCGAGTCTGGGACCCGACCGAGGACATGCCAGCGCTCGTCATCATCGTCGATGAGTACGCCGAGCTGGCCGAGACCTCGCCGCAGGCCACGGTCGACGCGGATTCGATCGCCCGGCGAGGCCGGGCCGTCGCCGTGACCCTCATCGCCGCAACGCAGCGGCCGACGCAGAAGGCCATGGGGCAGGGCGCGCTGCGATCTCAGATGGACGTCAGGATCAGCTTCCGCGTCCGCGAACGCAAAGACACCGACCTGATCCTCGGCCAGGGCATGCTCGCCGCCGGATGGCACGCCCACACTCTCAATGCCCCCGGAAAGTTCCTCATCTCGGCACCGGAATACGACTCGTCGCGCCGCGCCCGCGCCTACCTCCTCAGCGACGAAGCCGTGGCCAGGGCCGCGACCACCTATGCCGCCCTGCGCCCACTGCTGGACGACGTGTCCATGCGCGCGCTGGAGCGTCGAGCCCAGACGCGCCCAGAGGGTCCCGCTGATCGAGCCGTGTCCGACTACGTGGGCGCGACCGCGGATGCGCCAGGAGACGACACCGTCACGCCGGGCGCGATGCTCTGGCTCGCGCTGAGTGCCGCGCCTGCTGAAGGAGCCAGCATCGCTGACCTGATGCGCTCCAGCGGCATGAACCGGACGACGCTTTACCGCCACCTCATCGACCACTCCCGCGCCGGACGGGCCGTTCAGGTTAGCCGCGGACGCTGGCGCGCCGCTGGTACCGAGGACGCCGATGCCATCCCGTAGACCCAGTTGCTCCGTTGCTCGCTCCGCGCTTCGCGCGCGCGTCTGCACGTCCCGCGAGCAAGCGAGCAACGGAGCAAGCCGCAAACAACGCCACCACAACCTTGAGAGGACGGTGATCGACACTGCTCTACGCAACCGACACTGACTGGACCCTGCACGTCGGAGACGCCCGCGACGTCCTCGGTTCGATGCCCGACGCTTTCGCGGACTGCATCGTGACCAGCCCGCCTTACTGGGCCAAGCGCGACTACGGCGTCACGGGTCAGTACGGCCTGGAACCCGATCCTGACGCCTACATCGCTACGCTGCGGAACGTCTTCCGCGAGGCGCACCGCGTGCTCGCCGCCGACGGAACCTGCTGGCTCAACCTTGGCGACTCCTACTCAGAAGGCAGCGCCTCTCAGACCGGGCTGCACGCCTACCTCGGCCCCGGACTGGCCGGGCGGACCACACCCGGCATGACCGCCAAGAATCTGATCGGCCTGCCCTGGAGGGTCGCCCTCGCCCTGCAAGACGACGGCTGGATCATCCGTAACGCGATCGTGTGGCACAAGCCGAACGCCATGCCGGAGTCGGTACGCGACCGACTCAACTGCCGGTACGAACTGATCTTCCTGCTGGTCCGATCACGCCGGTACTGGTTCGACCTCGAACCGATCCGGGTGCCGCACGCCACCGCCCGGCCGAGATGCCCGGACGTCTCTCGGCCTGGCGGAGTTTCCCACCGCGCGCCCGGCGCGCCAGCCAGCCGCCATCCGGGTGACGGCAAGCACGGCGGCATCAGGCCTGGCGGCACGCGCGGCAGCGGCAGCCGGCCCAAGTACGGATCCCATACGAGGGAGGTCCTGACCGCGCGCCGTTACGGAGACGGGCGGTCCGGCCGGGCACACCCGAACGGCCGCAACCCCGGCGACGTCTGGTCCATCCCGACCCGGCCGTACCGCGGCCCGCACTTCGCCGCCTACCCAGTGGAGATCCCGACCCGCTGCATCAAGGCCGGATGCAAGCCCGGCGGCATGGTCCTGGACCCGTTCTGCGGCGCCGGCACCACCGGACTGGCCGCGCTCGCGCTGGACCGCCGCTTCACCGGCATCGACCTGAGCTCGGGATTCGCGGAACTGGCGGCTGACCGGCTGCGGCAATCCGCCGAGACCGGCAGCGGCAACCGGAGCGCGGACGGCGGCAAGTGACCGGCACGCGGCAACCACCGGCATCCGGCAATGGCAAGCGGCAACACCTCGCGACTGCCGCTCCGGCACGCCGCGCGGCCGGAAAAGCTGGCTGTGCGGCTCCTCCCAAAACGCGTCCCGGAGCGTACCGTCGCAGGCCCGGAGCAGGTCCGGGCCGCGCGCCACTGCGGACGCACTGTCACGGCGACAACCGAAGACCCGTCCGCGTGGTCGTGCCATCCGAGCCGCCCGCGCTCACCCCGGCCGCGGCCCGGGTCCTGCTCCGGATCTTGATCAAGGCGCAGGCCGCAGCGGAAGGAACGAGCGGAATGGCAACCACGCAGGCAGAGGGATCGCCAGCCGGGAGGAAGATCTGACCATGTCCGAGCAGAGCATCGACGTGGCCTTCTGGGGCCGGGTTTCCACCGAGGACAACCAGGACCCGGAGTCATCCCGCGGCTGGCAGCTGACCCGCGCCAAAGCATTAGTTGAGCCGCACGGCGGCCGGATCGTCGCCGAATTCTTCGACGTCGATAAGTCCAGGTCGATCCCGCCGCAACGGCGCCCGGAAGCCAGCCGCCTGCTTGCGGCGCTGGCCGACCCGCGCCGCGGCTTCGACGCGGTGGTCGTGGGTGAGCCGCAGCGCGCGTTCTATGGCAACCAGTTCGGCAACACGTTCCCGATCTTTGCCCACTACAAGGTGCCGCTGTGGGTGCCGGAGGTCGGCGGCCCGATCGATCCGGAGAACGAGGCTCATGACCTGATCATGTCTGTGTTCGGCGGTGTCTCGAAGGGCGAGCGGAACCGGATCAAGATCCGGGTGCGCACGGCGATGGCCGCCCAGGCACAGATAGAAGGCCGGTTCCTCGGCGGGCGTCCGCCGTACGGCTACAAGCTCATCGACGTCGGCCCGCATCTGAACCCGGCCAAGGCCGCCGACGGAAAGCGGATGCACCAGCTAGCAATCGATGAGCCCGCGGCTGCCGTAGTCCGGCGGATCTTCGACGAGCTGCTCGCCGGCGCGGGCATGAAATCCATTGCCGAGCACCTGACCCGCGACGAGATCGCCTGCCCGTCCGCGCACGACCCGGTCCGCAATCAGCATCGCTGCGGCATCGCATGGTCTACCAGCGCAGTGCGGGTCATCCTCACCAACCCGCGGTACACCGGTCGGCAGGTGTGGAACCGGCAGCGCACCGACGAGGTGCTGATCGATGTCCGCGACGTCGCGCTCGGCCACACCCAGCGGATGCGGTGGAACGAAGAGGACCAGTGGATCTGGTCCGACGCCGTCGTGCACCCGCCGATCACTGATGATGAGACGTTCCGTCAGGCGGCTGAGGTTCTCGCGGCGCGTCGGATCGCGCCGCCGGTGCACCGGCCGCACCGATCCAAGCACGACTACGTGCTGCGCGGGCTGCTGTACTGCGCGGTATGCGGCCGGAAGATGCAAGGCCACTGGGCCAACCGCGCGCCGTACTACCGGTGCCGGTTCCCCGTGGAGTACGCCCTGGCCAACCGGCTAGAGCATCCTCGGAACGTGACGCTCCGCCAGGACGCGTTGCTTCGGCCGCTCGATGAGTGGCTGGCCGGAAAGTTCGAGCCTCGCTACCTTCCCGGCACCATCGACGAGCTAATTGCGGCCACGGCCGTCCCTGAAATAGCGGCCGGGCTGAGTGATATGCACGAGGCTGAGCTGGCCGCCTGCGACCGGAAGCTCGCCCAGTACCGGGCCGCTCTCGATGCCGGAGCCGATCCAGCCAGTATCGCCCGGTGGATAACCGAGACTGAGGCCGAGCGTGCTCGGCTCAGGCTCCTGACCAGGCAGGCCGTGCCGCAGCAGACCATGAGCAAGGACGAGATCGCCGCGATTGTGAACGGGCTAGCCGACCTGCTCGCGGTCCTTCGCGACGCCGATCCGGCCGACAAGGCCGAGATCTACTCCCAGCTGGGGCTCCGGCTCATCTATCAGCCCGCTGACCTGATCGTTCGAACAGAGGTGAACGTCGTAAGAGCTGGTCAGCATTGGTCTTTCGAACGTGTCCGAGGGGGGACTTGAACCCCCATGCCCTT
>JASHUE010000064.1:0-4214 GCA_030040195.1 Streptosporangiaceae bacterium
GTCCCGGCTCGCGCGGACTCGCTCTGGTCCTCGCTGGAACTCTCTGCGGCCGCGCCCTTCCTGGACCTGACCACCGGGGTCGGCAGGCGCAGCCACCGCGGCAGCCCGCCATCCCTCGTGGCCGACGCCTGCTCCGGGACTGACCTCGCCGGAACTGGCACGGGGGCGGTGGCGGCCGCCAGGTCGCGCGCGGCTACCACGGAGAACCTGCCCATTGCCGCGGCCGCGAGGAACACGATCACGATGCCCAGGCCGATGAAGAAGCCGATCTGCTCGAGCACCATGTGTCCCGTCCCGCCAACCGGCGTGCCGACGCTCGGAATCGTCGTCCACCGATGAGCGAGTAGCCCACCGACAGCGAACCAGGCCCCGCCGGCCGCCGCCAGCCAGGCCCCGAACACGGCCACCGGCCGCAGCCTGCTGACCAGCATGAGCGCACCGCCGACCAGCGCGGCCAGGCCGGGCAGTATCTCAAGCCAAAGCCGTCCTGAGGTGTAATCCCAGGCCTTGTCGGGCGTGTAAGCGAAGTGGAAATACGGGCCAACGAAGGGGATCAGCGCACCCCAGATGCCAAGCAGCACGAGCAGCACGCCACTGAGCGCACCCTTACTGCGCGGGATGCGTAGCGTTCCAGTCATTCTCGACAGCTCCCAGCGCAGGCGTTGGGGGAATGATGCCTGCGCGCGCGCAGCTACCCGCCAATCGGGTCGGTACACACCACCGGGCAGGGAACGCGGTTCTGCGCGCGGAGCTCTAATCCGTTGATGGCTGGCCGGCTGGGAGGAAGCCGACCTTATCGCGTGCCCTGGCCAGCGTCGGCCCGGCGAGCGTGTGCGCCTTCGCCGCTCCGGCGGCGAGCATCTGGTCGAGCTCGGTTTCGTTCGCGAGCAGCTTCTCGGTCCGCTCACGCACCGGCGCGAGCGCATCGACTACCACTTCGGCGAGTTCCTTCTTGAAAATCCCGTACCCGGATCCCGCGTATCGGGTCTCAAGTTCGGCGACGGGCACGCCGGCCAGCGCCGAGTAGATCCGCAGCAGGTTGGTCACGCCCGGCTTGTCCTGCTCGTCCGCCCGAACCTCGCCATCGGTGTCGGTGACCGCGCGCATGATCTTGCGTCGGACCGAGCCGGGATCCTCAAGCACGTCGATGATGCCCTGCGGCGAGGAGGCGGACTTGCTCATCTTGACGGACGGCTCCTGCAGGTCGGTGATCTTCGCCACGTCGGGCAGGATGTAGGGCCCCGGCACGACAAATGTCTCCCCGAACCGGTGGTTGAACCGCTGCGCGAGATCCCTGGTGAGCTCGAGGTGCTGGCGCTGGTCCTCTCCGACCGGCACCTGATCGGTGTCGTAGAGCAGGATGTCGGCTGCCTGGAGGATCGGGTAGGTGAACAGGCCCACGCTGGCAGCCTCGGTGCCGCCTTTGGCCGACTTGTCCTTGAACTGCACCATCCGGCTGGCCTCGCCGAAGCCGGTGATGCACGACAGGATCCAGGCTAGCTCGGCGTGCTCGGGCAGGTGGCTCTGCACGAAGACGATCGACCGCTCGGGGTCCAGGCCCGCGGCGAATAGCTGAGCAGCCGCAACCCTGGTCCTGCGGCGCAGGTCGGCGGGCTGCTGCGGGACTGTGATCGCGTGCAGGTCGACCACGCAGTACACGGTGTCGTGAGTTTCCTGGAGCGCGACCCACTGGCGGAGGGCACCGAGGTAATTGCCAATGTGGAAGGAGTCTGCGGTCGGCTGGATGCCGGAGAACACGCGGGGCCTGGACATGCCACCGAAGTCTAGTGGTGGTGACGGACTGGACCCGGCGGGGCTGCTGAGCCAGCTCGAGAGGTCACTTAGCCGACGTAGCCGTGGCCAGGTCGTCCCGGCGGACAGTATCGTCAAGCAGCCCGTGCTGGACGGCAAAGGCCGCGGCCTCGAGCCTGGAGTGCACCCCGAGCTTGCCCATCAGCGACTGCACATGTGTCCTGACGGTCGCCGCCGAGACGCCGAGCGCCGCGACCATGCCCGCCGTGTCCTGGCCGTCGACCAGCAGTTCAAGACACTGCCACTCCCTGGAGGTCAGATAGGCGGCCAGCCGAAGCGCATCCCGTTGCCGGGCGAGGTGCGGCTGGATGGTGCCTCCGGCCGGGGCCTCAACGACGACCTCGCCCCGCAGCACCCGTTCGATCGTCTGCTGCAGCACCGAGACCCCGCGCGTCTTGTGCACGAAGCCTGCCGCGCCTGCCCGCATGGCCCGCAAGATCGCGCTGCTGTCGCCGTCGGCCGACAACATCAGCACCTTCGTGCGGGCGCACGCCTCGGTCAGCCGGCGGATCGCGCCGATGCCGTCGCAGGCGTCCTCATGGTTTGCGTCTTCCCCGAAATGGTGGTCTATCAGGCATATATCAGGCTGGAGCCTGCGGACCGCCTGGACAGTGCCCTCGACCGTTGTTGCCGTGGTGACCGCGCAGCCCTGCTTGGCGAGCACGGTGCAGAGCGCGTCAAGAAACACGGCGTGGTCATCACCGACGACTACGGTCGCCATGGGGGTCAGCGCCAGCTTCCGCCGCGCGGGGGCGCGACGGCGCTCTCCGCCTGGGGACAGAAGACCACTCGTGCGCGCGTTCCGCCGCCAGGGCGGTCACTGACTTCAAGTTGCCCGCCGGCAGCATCGACAAGCTGCTGCACGACCGACAGGCCCAGGCCGGCCATGCCGCTGGGCGCCTGGCCGATCCCCGGGCCGTCGTCGAGTACGTCGATGACGGTGTCGACCTCGTGCCGCACGCTGATCTGCACGTGTCCGTCGGAGCCTGCCGACCTGGCTGCGTTGTCCACGAGGTTGGACAGGACCCGCCACGCGGCCGCGGGGCTTATGCGGACGACCACAGGCTGTCCTGGCAGTAGCTCGATCGTCGCCCCGTAGGCCAGCTCCGCGAGCTGGGCGGCCTGGCCGGCCAGTTCGCGGATGTCCAGCGGGTCAGGGCCGTCGGTCGAGGAACAAGCGTCTTCGAGCGCGAGATGATCGGTGATCATGTCCATGGCGCGGAACATCTCCTGCTTAACCAGCTCGATCCGCCGCCGGGACTCGCCAGGGATCGCCTCGTCAGATCGGACGGATTCGGCCAGCAGCGACAGGGTCATCAGCTGATGCCCAAGATCGTGCAGCAGCCCTCTCATGCCGCCCATTGCTTCGTGTCCTCGCTGGTGACCAAGCGCGTCGTTCCGGTCGCGAGACACTGCTGTCATCTTTCCCCCATTTCGGAATCAGCCCCTCATACCTGCCCTCTCAGGCATACATTGGCAATCCCCCAGGAACTCGTGGTCCTGGCGACTACGAGATCACGTCGTGCATTCGGAGCCAGTGCGGGAGGAGATTGCTGCGGATTTGCTTAAGCCCGAATGCTGCGCGGAAGGAGAGAAGTGACGGGCATACTCGCTACAAGCGCCCACATCACCCGGCGGCGACCTCGCGTAAGGTCGGCTTGCAGGCCATCATCGGCCCTCCCCCGAAGTGCTGCCCGCGGGGGCGACACCCCCGCGAACGTGCGTCCACCCTCGGCTGCCTGCACCGACACGGCCGCCGAGACGCCTCCCCATTTTAGCGTAATTGGCCACATCGCCGCGCCCGTGCCCGGGGTGCGATTCACTGCCTCAGGCGCGAAATTGACGACGTAAGCAGCAACCAGTTCGTCCGAAAGGATGCGGATTCCGTAGGTCGGCCGACCTTGCCCCCGCAACCGTCGCCAGGCGCGCCGAGTCGGCCGGCGGATCAAGGACATGCTGGACGGCTGCGGCCATCAACTCGGGACCGGCAAGGGGACGATCGCAGCGACGTTCAGCTTGCGACTTCTGGCCGGGCGCTCCGGGCACCGTCGGTCTTCATATGCCGTTACTGCCAACACCCCGGTACTGCAGGCCCGCCGACCGCGCAACGGTGACCGCCTCGAGGCGGCTGTGCACGTCCAGTTTGGCGTAGATGTTCTGGGTATGAGTCCGCACGGTATCGGCTGAGATGTGCAGCTCGGAGGCGATCTGCTTGCCCTGTCTGCCCGTCATCATCGCCTGCAGAACCTCGCGCTCGCGTGAGCTGAGCGCCTGCAGCGGATTCCCGCCGCGCGCGCGCGTCGCCTCGTCCCGAAGTTCACGCAGGATCTCGCCGAGCATGTCTGGCGGGAACCACGAGAAGCCGCGTGCCACCCCGCGCACAACCGACTCAAACTCGGCCG
>JASHUE010000597.1:0-2892 GCA_030040195.1 Streptosporangiaceae bacterium
CGGGTCGCCGCGCGCGACCGGCGCGGGCCGTGAGGTCGTCATCACGATGCTGCCCGCGCCCGAGCAGGTGGCGGATGTGCTCCTCGGCGCGGACGGCCTCCTGGACGGGCTTGAGCCCGGCGCAATCTGGGTGGACATGTCGACCAGCGTGCCGGCGGTGGCCGATCGGGTCCGGGCGCTCGCGGGCCCTCGCCGGATCGCTGTGCTGGACGCCCCGGTGAGCGGGATGGCGGTCGGCGCCAGGGCCGGATCCCTGCAGATCTTCGTCGGTGGCAGTGCCGGCGACTTTCACCGAGCGCTCCCGCTGCTGGAGGCGATGGGCGATCCCGACCGCATCTTGCACGTCGGGGGGAACGGGGCAGGCTACACGGTCAAGCTGATGATCAACCTGCTGTGGTTCGGTCACCTCGTCGCGACAGCGGAGGTTCTCACCGTCGGCGTGCGGGCCGGCGTCGACCTGGCCATGCTGCGCCAGTGCCTGCTGGCCAGCCCGGCAGCGAGCAACTTCCTCGAGCGGGACGTGCTGGCGGTGCTGGAGCGCGGGGACTATGACGACTCGTTCGCGCTGGCTTTGGCCTGCAAGGACCTGGGCCTGGCCGTCGACCTGGCCCGGCAGACCGGTGTGCCGGCCGAAGTCAGCGCGCTGGTCGAGCAGATCTACCGCCGGGCCAGGGCCCAGTACGGTGACCATGGCGGCGAGATGCTGCCGATCAGGCTGCTGGAAGACCTGACCGCCACGCCGCTGCGCCTGCCAAGGGAGTGACCGTGCTGCCCGTTCCGTCCGAGCTCACCATCGGCGCCACACCGACGGCATACTTTGGCGCCGGGGCAATCGCCAGGCTGCCTGCGCTGGTGACGGCGGCCGGTGGCGCGGCCGTGTTCCTCGTGACCGATGCGGCGCTGGCAGCGACGCCGGTGATCGCCCAGGTGCTCAAGGTGCTGGCCGACGCGGACCAGTCGGCAGCCGTGTTCAGCGGCGTGCACCCGAATCCCACTACTGCGGATGTCGCCGCCGGAGCGGTGGCGGCGGCCGGCTTGCTTAATGAGCGGCCCGTCGTGGTCGCGGTCGGCGGCGGCTCGCCGATCGACGCGGCGAAAGGCATCGCGCTGGCGGCGGTGAACCCGCAGCGCGGCCGTCAGCTTGACTACCGGGCTGAGTTCGCCAGCCCGGCCCTGCCGCTGCTGGCTGTGCCGACGACGGCAGGCACCGGGGCCGAGACCAACGGGTTCGGCGTGGTCACCGACGAGGAGCAGCACCGCAAGTTCTACGTCGGGCATGCCTCCACGATGCCGGCCGCCGCCATACTCGACCCGGAGCTCACCATCGGACTGCCGGCGGACGCCACCGCGGCGACGGGTATGGACGCGCTGACGCACGCGCTCGAGTCCTACCTCTCGGTCCGGGCCAGCCCTTGGTCGGCCGGGATCGCGCTACAGGCCATCGGGATGATCGGTGAATTCCTGCCGAGGGCGGTGGCGGACGGCTCGGACCGCGAGGCCAGAGGGCAGATGCTCCTGGCAGCACACATGGCGGGCGTGGCGATGGCCTCGACCGGACTCGGTGCCTGCCATGCGATCGGACACGCCATCGGAGGGCGGTTCGACGTCGCCCACGGGGTCGCGCTGACGATGGTGCTGCCCGAGGTACTGCGGTTCACGTTGCCCGTCGCTCAGTCGCGGCTGGCGGACGTCGCCTTCGCGCTCGGCGCCGGCGACACGGCGGTGCCGGCCGGGACAAACGCGACCGCCGCGGTGCGGGCCGTCGCCGCGCTTGCCGCGTCCGTGGGGATGGACAAGCGGCTGTCTGACTTCGAAATCAGGCGCCAGGACTTCCGGTATATCGCGGCGGACGCGCTCGATGACGAGGTGCTGGCAAACGCTCCGCGGCAGCCATCGGCGGCGGACCTGGTCGCGATCCTCGAGGCGGTCAGCGGCGCCTGACCCGGGTCGTGACGAGGGGCGGGCACGGTGGATGATGATGCCCAGTCGATCGAGGGAGTTGGACATGACCGACGGGCCCAGGCTGCCGGGTGCCAGGCCAGTGCGCGCGCCGCGCGGGACGGGCCTAGCCTGCAAGGGCTGGCCGCAAGAGGCGGCCATGCGGATGCTGATGAACAACCTCGACCCCGAGGTTGCCGAGCACCCCGACCAGCTCATCGTCTATGGCGGATCGGGGCGGGCCGCGCGCAGCTGGGCCGCGTTTGACGCCATCGTGTCGTCGCTGCAGCAGCTTGAGGGCGACGAAACCCTGCTGGTCCAGTCGGGCAAGCCGGTCGGCGTGTTCCGCACCCACGAGTGGGCGCCCCGGGTGCTGATCGCCAACTCCAACCTGGTCCCCCAGTGGGCGACCTGGGAGGAATTCCGCCGGCTCGAGGCCGAAGGGCTCACGATGTTCGGCCAGATGACAGCCGGATCGTGGATCTACATCGGTACCCAGGGCATCTTGCAGGGGACGTACGAGACGTTCGCCGCGGTCGCGGCCAAGCGCTTCGGCGGCTCGCTGGCGGGCACGATCACGCTCACGGCGGGCCTGGGCGGTATGGGCGGTGCCCAGCCGCTCGCGGTGACGATGAACGGCGGCGTGGCCCTTTGCATCGACTGTGACCTGTCCAGGATCAGCCGCCGCATCGACCACGGGTACCTGGACGTCGAGGCCGCCGACGTCGACGACGCGGTCCGCAGGGCCGAGGCCGCAGCCCGGGCCGGCGAGGCGCTGTCCATCGGCCTGCTTGGCAATGCCGCCGATTTGGTGCCCCAGCTGCTGCGCATGGGCGCGCCGATCAACGTGGTGACCGACCAGACATCTGCGCACGACCCGCTCACCTACCTGCCCCGCGGGGTGAAGTTCGAGGACATGGCCGCGCTTCGCGCCGAGGATCCGGACGGCTTCAC
>JASHUE010000598.1:0-3745 GCA_030040195.1 Streptosporangiaceae bacterium
CGAGCGGCTCGGCCGGACACTCGGCGCCAGCTCGCTGGCCGCGCGGCACGCCAGCGCCGACGAGGTGGGCTGGTTGTTCAGGCACGCGGTGGCCGGCGGCGTCGGCGACCCGCCGCCGTCAGCGGCACGACGGCGCCGCTGGGGCCTCGGTGAGATCGAGTCGCTCGTGGAAGGCGAGATTCACAACGGGCGCACCGTTCTAAATATGGTGCATCCGGCCGGTGAGTCCTACACGGCGTTCCTTTCGTTCACCAGGTTCCCTGACGTCATGTACTTCCCTGACGGTGAGCCGTGGCTGCACTACTCAGACTCGCTGCCGTTCCCCGTCGAGGCGAGCCTGCGGATGCGGCTGATCTCGCCTGCGAAGGCGAGCAAGGACGTGAGCCGGCGCCTCGCGCACGCACGGGACATGGACGCCCACATCAGGGAGGCCGGCGCCGAACTCCCGATCGCTCTCGCCGAGCAGATCGAGGCAGCCAGGCTGCTTGAGCACGGCATCACCAAAGAGCGACTGCCGTTCGTATACGGCTGGCACCGGCTCATGGTCACCGCGCCCACCAGGGACATGTGCGTGCGACGGGCCGAGGCGGTGATCGAGCATTACCGGGACGCGGGCATCGACGTCGTGAACTCGACCGGTGATCAATTCTCGCTGTTGTGCGAGTCGCTGCCCGGAGACCGCGTCAGGCTGACCTCCTATCTGCAGCGCCAGCCGCTGTACACCGTGGCCGGCGGGATGCCGAACGCCACCGTCGACCTGGGCGACCGGGTAACGCCCGACGCCGGCTGGGTCGGCCCTTACATCGGCGAGACCCAGGGCCGGGCCCGGTCGGTCGTCCACTTCGACCCCCTCGTCGCGGCCGCAAGGAACCGGCCGACCGCGGTCGCGATCACCGGCGAGCCCGGCGGCGGCAAGACCACGCTCGCGCTGCTGATGATCCTGCAGCTTGCGCTCCGGGGCGTGACCGTCGCGGTGATTGACCCCAAGGGGGACGCGGAGTCGCTCGCGGGCTGGCTGTCTGAGCGCGGTCGCCAGGCCAGGGTCGTGCCCCTCGGGAGCGCCGCGCCTGGCCTGCTCGACCCGTTCTCGTTCGGCGACGACCTGGCCGAGCGGCGGACGATGGCGACCGAGACGCTCCGGCTGCTGCTGCCGCGGATGAGCGAGGAGCGGGAGAGCGCCATGATCCAGGCCGTCGCCGCGGTCGCCGCGGGCGAGCAGCCCAGCCTCGGAAAGGTCGTCCTGCACCTGGAGCAGTCGAAGGACCCGGCGTCGGTCAACCTCGGCGCGGTGCTGCGCTCGATGTCCGAGATGCGGCTGGCCAGGCTCTGCTTCGCGCCGTCGGGCGGGCAGCGGATTGACGCCGCCGGCTGGACGACGGTATTCACCCTGGCCGGCCTCACGCTGCCGGACATCGCGGTCAGGCGGGACGACTACTCCTACGAACAGCGGCTCTCGGTCGCGCTGCTGTACCTGGTCTCGCAGTTCGCGCGCAGGCTGCTGAACGGCATGGACCGGCGGCGGCCCAAGGCCATCTTCCTGGATGAGGCGTGGGCGATCACCTCCACACCGCAGGGCGCGAAGCTGATCCCGGAAGTCTCCCGGATGGGCCGGTCGCGCAATACCGCGCTGATGATGGTGTCGCAGAACGCGGGCGACCTGCTCAACGAGCAAGTCACCAACTGCATCTCCAGCGTCTTCGCGTTCCGGTCCTCCGAGCGTACCGAGGTCGCCAACGTGCTCGCCCTGCTCGGGCTGGAGCAGTCAGAGGAGCACAAGGCGGCGCTGCGCGGACTTGGCAACGGGGAGTGCATCTTCCGCGATCTTGATGGCCGGGCCGGGCGGATCGCCGTGGACCTGATCTCCGATGACCTCCGTCATTGCCTCGACACTAATCCAACGCGGGCTCGCTCGGACGAGGCGCCGGTGGCTGCCGTTCGCGACGAGCCGGCCCAGCCGGGGGCTGGCTGACCGCGGCCAGTTACGCAGCGACCACACCCTCAGGAGTCCCCCCGATGCGCAGATCCCGCCTTCCGCGAAAGACCGCCTTTGTGCTGGTCTTGCTCGCGACGCTCCTGGCTGTGCCGGGAGCGGGCCACCAGGCTGGGACGGGCAGCGGGCAGACGGCTGCCGCGGCGGCACCTGCCAGCCACGTGACCCTGGACGCGGCAACATTGCCGACCGTCGCCACGACGTCGAGCGGTTTGTGCTCGGTGCCCGGCATCGGCGACATCGGCGGACTCCTCGGCTTCTGCTCACTCGGCAGCTCCGGGCTCATCGGCGATCTGAACAACATCTGCGAGCCGTCGCTGCCCGATCCCGAGCCGGCCAACGGCGGTATCGACGCGATGGTCGCGCCGCCGGACACCGGAACGCAGCCGGACACGCTCTACAGCCAGTACGGAGTCGCTGGCGACTACTGGGCAGCCACCAACCTCCAGTGCTCGGACATGACCTCGCTCATCGGCAACGACGTGGCGGGCATGGTCTTCGACGCGGCGAAGTCGATCGACCGGGTCACGATCACGGTGTACCAGGCAGCGGCGGGGGAGGGAATAATCGGCTGGCTGCAAAGGGTGACCGACAGGCTCATCACGAGCCTCGGCAATGCGGTTTACTTCCCGTACCTGGCAATCGTCGTCGTGATCGGCGCGATCTGGCTGGCCTGGCAGGGCCTGATCCGCAAGCGGGGCACCAGGACGATCGAGGGCACGATCTGGATGGTGGTGGCCTGCGCCGCCGCCATCCTGCTCATCGGCAAGCCCGCCGACGTCACCGGGCTGGGCAAGGGCGTGTCAGACGGCATGTCACAGGCGCTCGACGCGGCCTTCGCCAAGCTGCCAAGTCCCGGCCGGGCGAGCTGCGTTCCGCTCCAGAGTGGCGATCCCCAGGCCCAGCCGTCGACGTACAACTACACCTCGGGCGGAACTGTTGTCGCGCAGAACGCGGACGAATTGTGGACCGTCCTGGTGTGCGAGCCGTGGCTGGACGGGGAATTCGGCACCTCGGATTACGCGGCGCCCGGCGGCAAGCCGACCGCCGTGAATACCTACGGCCGGGCGCTGCTGTGGGCGCAGGCGATCGCGGTGAACGAGAGGCCCACGCAGGCGCTGATCTCCGCCAAGCAAGCTGCCTACGCGGGCATCGCGAGCAGCCTGCAGACCAACGATCCCGCGGTCTACCCGCTGTTCCAGGGCAAGGAGTGGACCACCAGGCTGGAGATCGCGTTCGCTGCCCTGTTCGCCGCGGTCGTGGCAGGCGTGCTGGTGCTCCTGATCTCGGTGACGCTCATCCTGCTGAAGCTCGGGTTCCTGCTGCTGCTCATCGCGGGGCCGTTCTTCCTGCTGATCGGCACCCATCCGGGCTTTGGCCGGGTCGTTGCCGTGCGCTGGCTCGAGATGCTCGTCGGGGTCTTGCTCAAGCAGGCGGCGGTCGCCGTCGTGCTGAGCGTGCTGCTGTACTGCTATGCGCTGATCATGGGCGCCAGTGACGCCGTGCTGCCGTGGGCGCTCAAGATACTGATGATCGCGCTGGTGACGGTGGCCGCGTTCATCTACCGCAAGCCGTTCCAGCACCTGTTCGCGGCCGTCGGCTATGGCGTGATCGGGTCACACGAGCAGGCCGCGGCGGACCTGCAGCGGGCGGGCGCGACGGCCAGGGACAGGACGGTGAGCGCGGCGACGCTGGCTGTGCCGCCGTTTGCCGCTTACCGAGTCGGTCGCTGGGCGCGGCGCAACCCCGCCCAGG
>JASHUE010000599.1:0-5940 GCA_030040195.1 Streptosporangiaceae bacterium
CTACGCACCGTTCTTCGACGAGACCCGCGTTATTCCTGTGGTCGCAGTCGATGAGGCATGGCTGCAATCGATCCAGACCGCGCAAGCCAACTGGGACTGACGAGAGCACCAACTCCGGACGCGACCTTGCTGGCCGCCCGAATGACTGCTGGCCTAGTGGGTGATTACCTCGACGCTCGCGCCGATGTCGGCGAGCCGGCAGCAGTCATTGTCCTCGGCGTACCGCAGCCCTTGCACGTTCAGCATGTCCACCCGGGCGCACTGACGCGGGGCCACCACCGCCACCGCCCGACATTTCAGCACCACCAGCGCCTTCGTGTGGGTTTGGTGCCGGAACAGCATCTCGCCGACTCTGCTCATGACCGGCCGGTCTCGTAAATGAGGTGGCCTGCTTTCTCCCGCTCCATCAGGAAATGGGCCACGGCCTGCGCGTGCGGCCGGTCGGCGGCGTCGACGGCAAGCAGGTTGCGCGACGACCATTCGATCAGCGACCCAAGTGCCTGCAGCCGGATCGCGATCTCGTCGCGGGGGTAGAGCGACTGGCCGAACCAGGCTCGGAACACATAGTGCCCCGACGGCTGGATGACCCTGTTGACCATGTACTTCCGGCCGTCCGCGGGCGCGGTAGCCACCACGTCACCGAGCGCGAGGTCGAAGACGAAGAATGGGATGCCAGCACACCTCAAACCTGTCGTCGCCCAGGTGCCGGGCCCACAGCTGCTCGAAACGCTTAGGACGATCCTTCTCCGGCAGTGAGGCATGAATAATGAAGTCTGCGCGCTCACGCCAGACCGGATCTTGATGGACCACGAACTCCTGCTGCGCTCCTGTCATGGTTACATCCCCAACAGCTTCCATCACGGGCCCGGCGTGCTCGCAACCTGCTGCCAGCGTGACCGTGCGTACCGGACGGCAAGCGTGCCGCAGTTGCCGGGATTCTTCGTGTAGCAGCCGACGGCCCAGGCCGGTCCGCTTCGAGTCGCAGCGATACCCTCGAGCAGGTTCGTGCTCGTGTCGCCGCCTGGGCTCGGGCTGTCCACCTGCTGCCAGTGCCTGCCGTTCCAGCGGACGATGAGGGTCAGGGCGGCAGTCAGCAGCCCGACGCCGTAACTGCCGACCGCCCAAGCGGAGGACTTCGAGACGGCAGCGACCGCACTCAGCGCGGTACCCCGCGAGCCGCCCGGGTTCGGACTGACGACCTGCCGCCAGTGCCTGCCGTTCCACTGCAGGATCACCGACTCGGTCACCGAGTGCACGATCGCCGCTCCGACTGCCCACGCGTCCGAGCCCGACACGGCGGCGACGGCGTTCAGCGGAGAGTCAACTGAGCCGGCCGGATTAGGGCTCGGCACATGGGCCCAGGCCCTGCCGTTCCAGTGCAGGATCAGGCTGTCGGCCGCGGTGGTCGTAGGGCTGGAGTAATAGCCGACCGCCCAGACGCTGCCGGCAGAACTCCCGCCGACGCCGTACAGGTAGCTGGCGCCCGTCACTCCGCCTGGGTCGGGGCTCGCCACGCGCCCCCAGCCCCTGCCGTTCCAGTGCAGGATGACCGTCTGCGCCACGCTCGCCGTCGAGGCAAGGTAGCCAACCGCCCAGGCGTCCGACCTCGTCAGTGCCCACACCGCATCCAAGGACACGTCCGCGACCGGATCGCGGACCAGCGCCCATTTCCTGCCGTTCCAGCGCTCGATCGCCGAGCCGCCGACGGCCCAGGCGTAGCTGGCCGACACCGCGGTGATCCCGCTGAAGCCGACCCCCACGCCAGGGCCAGGCGCGGGTTCGGCTCGCCACCCCCTGCCGTTCCAGTGCTCGATCAGCCCGCGCGGCGTAGCGCCGTTCCAGCAGTTGCCTACCGCCCACGCGTCGGACGAGGTGACAGCCGCGACCGAGGTGAACTGGGCCGGCGCCGTGCAGGCCGACGCCGCGGTCGACGTAGCCCCGGCCGCAGGGGCGAGCAGGATGCCGCCGAGCACCGCCACCGCCGCGGCCGCCGATAGGACCACACGCTGTTGCCGCGCAACCATTGCGCACCCCGTTTCCGCGAACAATCTGAGAAGAAAATAGCGAAACGGCACCAAGCCCGCCGTCGTGATCAGGCGGTCAGGAACGTCGCGATCGCCTCGGCAAACGCGTGTGCCAGATCGCGCTGGAAGCCGGGGCTGACGAGCAGGGCGGCGTCGGTCGGGTTGGGCATGTTGCCGCACTCGATCAGCACTTTGGGTACGGTCGTCAGGTTCAGCCCGGCCAGGTCGTTGCGGAAGATGACGCCGTCATGGCCGTAGTAGTCGCTTTCCGGCATGGCCGTGTGCTCCAGCAGCGCGGCCCGGACGGTGGCTCCGAAGTGCACGGACTGCCCGATCACACCGGTGTTCGGGCCATCGGCCACGGGTTCAAGCACGGTAAATCCCCGGCCCCAGGCCGGACCGCCGTCGGCGTGAATGTCGATGGCCACATCCGCCTGGGCCGCATTAATGATCTGGGCACGCCGGTTGACGCACGGCCCGACGCCGTCGTTGCTACGCCGGGTAACCACCACGGTCGCGCCCCGTGAGACCAGGTCGGCATGCAGGTGGCTGGCCACGTTGAAGTTGAACTGAGCCTCGGTGTAGCCGGCGGCGGTCTGCGTGCCGCACGTGTCACACGTCTCCTCCTCCCGGCCGTTCCAGATCAGCTGGTTGATGTAGCCGGGATCGCCGAAGTTGCCGCCGTTATGGCCCGGGTCGATGCCGACCACGCTGCCCGCCAGCGGCAGCGCTGCAGAAGACGGCGAGGCGGTAGCCGAGACAATAGGCGTAGCCAGCGCCGACGCAGGGACGCCGGACTCGCCCGGGGTCGGCGCGCCGCCGTCACCTGCCCGGCCGGCAGAGATCAGCCTGGACGCGGCACCGCACCCCGCGCAGGGCAAGGCAGCCAGCGCGAGAGTCACGGCCGCCTGCCGGCGCGTCATCGTCATTTCCCGACAATAACGCGGCACCGGCAATCGCGGGACCACCTGACAAACTCGCGGCGCGGGGCCGGTGGCCGTGAAGCCGGGGGTACGGAACCGGGCAGATTCGTCCGCCCCATGTGTAAGCGTTGAACTGTATAAGACCATTACCGCATGCTGGGCTCCATGCCAGCGAGCGGACTGACGCGGCACCTCGAAGACCAACGCGGCCAGCGGCTTTCCTCGTGGACGCTGGCCGGGGGGCTATCGGCGGTGGTCCTGTGGGGGCTTGCCCCGGTGGCCACCCGAGCGGTCGTCGCCCACGTCGCGCCGCTGCCATTGCTCGCGCTGCGGATGGGCCTGGCGAGCCTGGTGCTGCTCCCCTGGGCGCTGCCGGTATTCCGGCGCCTGACCCCGCGCTCGGCTGGCCGGCTGGTCGCGTCCGGCGCGCTCGGCATCGTGGGCTATACCCTGCCGGTGACGGTCGGCCTGCAATGGCTGCACGCGTCCACGGCCGGCTTGCTGCTGGCGAGCGAGCCAATCTGGGTCATGCTGATCGGGCGTGTATTCCTGTCCGAGCGCCGTCCGGCGCGCGCCTGGGCTGGCAGCGCTGTTGCCTTCGCGGGCGTCGCGCTGCTGGCCGGCCCGACGGCACTGACGGGCGGCGAGCCAACCGGCGGCGGGCACCTGGCCCTCGCCGGCACGGGCCTGGTCCTGGCCGGAACGCTTGCATTCGGCGCGTACACGATCGTGCTGCGCCCGCTCAGCAAGGTTCACGGGGCCGGGCCGGCCACGGCGGCCTCGACCGTCGTCGGCGCCATTCCGCTGCTGGCATTCGCGGGAACGATCTCGGGGTCGCGGCTCGCGGAGCTACCGCCCTCGGCCTGGACCGGCCTTGTGTTCCTTGGTCTCGGCAGTTCAGTGGCCGGGATGGTGCTGTGGAACCGCGCCGTCGCCATTGGCGGGAGTTCCCGGGTCAGCCTGCTGCTGTACCTTGAGCCGGTTGTCAGTGTCACCGGAGCGGTGGCGCTGCTCGGCGAGCACGTGACCCTGGCGATGATCGGGGCTGGCGTGCTGATCCTGGCCGGGGTCGCTCTTGCCTCAGACCGGGTCCGCGCCGAAGCGGCGGCCGGCGCGGCCCGCGAGCAAACCGGCGTGCTGGTCGCGGACATCAGGGAGTTCTTCCGCCTGCGGCGCTGACGACGAGCGCCAGCTGACGCAGTCGCGGGTCCCGCGCCCTTTCCGCCCGCGCGTCATTTCCTATCGGTTTGCCTGACAGCAAACGGCTGCACGGCGCGGACAGTCGTCAACTACAGAAACGGTCAAACCGGAATCGCAGCGGCCCTCTCGCAAGGCTCGTGATCGTGCTCTGCCGCGCGGCGGCAAGTCGCTCACTTCAAGCCGCAAAGGGCCCTCTTACCTGGCCTCCTGCTGCCGGTGGCGTAAACCGCATCATCTCTTGACAGCGATGTCGCAACGGGGCTGTAATGAGGCACGGTCGGTTGTCGACATTCGACCTTAAGGGTTGGCTCGCCGGTCCTGGCCTGTCCGGATGCGGGCTAAGCCCTCGGCGAGAGGACGTTGCCATGGCGAATCCGAATGGCCCATTTCCGCGCCGGACGCACCGCCGGCCTCGCTTCCTCCGCAGCGGCATGGCGGCCATTGGCGTGAGCGCCGCGCTCGTGCTGGCTGCGTGTTCGTCTAGCACCAGTCCGTCGACCACGGGATCGACGCCGACCAGCGGCGGGATCGTGACATTCGCCGAATCCCCCGACTACTTCCCGACCTGGATTCTGCCGTTCTACTCCGGAGCGTTCTTCACCATCCAGGAGCAGGGCTGGTTCGAGAGCCTGATGTGGCCGCCGCTGTTCAACCAGGGCAACGGCCAGAACCCGAGCGTCAACTACAACACCAGCCTCGGCAACCCGCCGGTGTACTCGGACAACGACACCGTCGTCACGCTCACCATCAAGCACTGGAAGTGGTCGGACGGCCAGCCGGTGACGACCAGGGACATCATGTTCTGGCTGAACATCCTCAAGGCGAACAAGACGCAGTGGGCCGACTACACACCAGGGCAGTTCCCTGACAACGTGACGTCGATCAAGGTCGTCAGCCCGTACGAGCTGGTCATGAAGCTGAACAAGTCGTACGCCCCGGCCTTCTTCACCGGCAACGAGCTGTCGCAGATCACGCCGATCCCCCAGCACGTCTGGGACAAGATCAGCGCCTCCAGCCCGGTCGGCAACTACGACCAGACAACCTCGGGCGCGCAGAAGGTGCTGGCGTACCTGCAGGACCAGGCCAAGGACCTGAAGACCTACGCTACGAACCCGTTGTGGCAGACGGTGGACGGCCCGTGGAAGCTGACCGGGTACACGCTCACCGGCAAGGTGACGTTCGTGCCGAACACGGTCTACAGCGGGCCGGCCAAGCCGAAGGTGTCCCAGTTCGTGGAGATCCCGTTCACCAGCCAGGATGCCGAGTACGACGCGCTGCGGGCCGGCGACCTGACGGTCGGCTACATCCCCGCCAACGACTACGACACTATTTCCGAGATCGAGTCGCTTGGCTACAACGTAGCGCCCTGGGAGGTGTACGGGTTCAACTCCATCTTCATCAACTTCAACAACCCGACCCTTGGACCCGTCTTCGGGCAGCTCTACATCCGGCAGGCGCTGCAGTACCTGCTGAACCAGCAACTCCAGATCTCGAAGGTTTTCTCCGGGTACGCCCAGCCGGACTACGGCATGGTCGTCAACGGACCGGCGTCGGAGGAAGGCGCGGAACCAGACGCCTACCCGTACAACCCGGCCGCGGCCAAGGCACTCCTCGCCTCGCACGGATGGGCCGTTCATCCCAATGGCGTCACTACCTGCGCGCATGCTGGCACCGCTCCGACCGACTGCGGGGCCGGGATCAAGGCAGGCTTCCCCCTGGTCATCAACCTGCTGATCTACAGCGGCCAGCTGCAGCAGGAGATCGCGATGACGTCGTACAAGACGGTGGCGGCA
>JASHUE010000600.1:0-5062 GCA_030040195.1 Streptosporangiaceae bacterium
CAGCAGCGCACGGACCTTGGTGACGGCGTCGCGCAGCTTGGCGGCGGGATGCTCGAATGCGGTGTCGTGGAACCCCTCCGCCAGTGCCTTGGTGCTGGTGCCCAGGCCTAGCAGGTAACGCCCGCCGCAGACCTGGTACAAGGTGGCGGCGGTCATCGCTAGCGTGGCCGGGGTGCGTCCCCAGACCGACAGAACGCCGGAGGCAAGGTGGATTCTGGTAGTGCGCAGCGCGATCTCGGTAAGCACCGGGGTCGAGTCCAGTCCCCAGCCCTCGGGCACCGCGAAGATCTCGTATCCCAGCTCGTCGGCGAGCACTGCGGTCTTGACGATGACATCCCGCCGGGTCTCCATCGGCGTGAGCCCGACGCCGCGCCGTCGCGAGGTCATGACGATCCCTCAGCGGCGAGCGCCGGCAGCGCACGCGGCACAGTCAGCCACATGGCCCTGGCTGCGGCGAGCACCTGGCCGCAGGGCCCGATCAGCGCCGACCCTGCGGTGAGCTTGCGCCCGTCACGCCCGCTCGGCCAGGCGATCACCCGGTACTGGTCGCCGGCCACAGGGAGCACTGCCAGGCTGGCCGTCATCTGGCCGAGCAGGATCGCAGTGTCGGGTGCCAGGTCGGCGGCCTCAGCCGCGGCGATCCCGCTGGGACAATCCAGCGCAGCCCAAACCACCTCCGGCTTGACCTTCCCGCTGGCATCGGCGACCGAGGGATCGGGTGTCCACGGCGCCGCCCACAGCGGCCTGCCTGCCACAGGCCCGGGGAAGATCCGCAGCCCGTCGCCGAGCTGGCGGCTCGTCCCGCAGACAAAGCAGGCAGGGAAGGCCGGATCGGAGTAGTAGCGTGCGCGGCCGGCCGCCGTGCGAGCATCCGCCATCGACACCGGGCCCGGTATTTCCAGCGGCGGGCTGCCCGGCGAGAGGATCGCCTCGGCTATCAGCGTGGAGCCGTGGTGGATGCGGACCGAGCTTTCGCCGTCCCGTTCGACGGTCATGGGCGTGGCCAGCGGAGGTGGCCTGCGCAGCGTGACTTTCAGTTCGCCATCCAGATACGCGGCGATGCGTCCGCAGACGTAACCGCCGTTGCCGGTGCCTGGCGGGCCGCAGAAGCGGGAGGGGATAGTCAGCGCGCGCATCCTGGCCGGCTGCGGGCGCTCGGCGGCAGCCAAGGGGCGGGCCGGGCTGGTGGCGTGGTTCATGCCTCGACGCTAAGGCCGCCCGGCCTGGGACGGGTATCGGGTGAACTACCGGCAATTTCCCCGCTACCCCGGCCGGGGGCGCCCGTCCGCGTCAATTGCGTCGGGTGAATTACCGAGCCGCTCAGGCACGGAGCCGGTGCTCGGTCACCCACGCCGCGATCTGGGCTCGCGAGCGCACCTGCAGCTTGCGCCGGATGTTCTCCACGTGCGCCTCGGCGGTCCGCGGCGCGACCGACAGCCGCCGGGCGATGGCCTGGTTGGTCAGCCCCTCGGCGATCAGCCCGGCTACCTCGAGCTCACGGCCGGTCAGCCGCGGCCCCGCCGTTGCAGGCTCGCACATGAAGCCGAGCAGCGCATCCAGGACCGTCTGCCAGTCGCCGTGGTAGAACAGGTGGCTCGAACCCGGCAGCGGGATCAGCGTCGCTCCGGGGATCAGCGCGGCGACCTCCCGTCCCAGCTCGAACCGGGTGCCCTTGTCCGACTCGCGGTGCAGGACCACGGTGTGCGCTCGGATCACCGGGAGCAGGGCCCTGACGTCGGTGTCGTAGTAGACCTCAAGCAGCCGGGCGGCCAGCGCAGCTGAGGCGCTGGCCCGCTGGAACCGGGTGAATGCCTCCAGCTCTTCGGGGGTGGGGTCGGTGACAAAGGCCCCGGCCAGCGCTTTCAGGCCCAGGCCCCAGTGGGCCCGCACCAGCGCCACCACCGAATCCCGGACCTCGGCAGGCGCCAGATCGCTGCCGCTGGCGCACATCCCATACAGCGCCAGCGCCTCCACCCGGTCCGGGTACCTGGCCGCGATCGCGGCGGCCAGCTGACCACCCTGCGAAGCCCCGAACAAGCAGAAACGGCGGGCGCCTGCCGCGTCGGCAACCGCAAGCGCCGCGGCTACCTGCCCATCAAACGACAGATCGATCCCATGCCGGTCTGACAGCCCGCACCCGGGCTTGTCATAGCGGATCACGGTAAACCGGTCCGCCAGCTGCCCGACAAACTCGCCAAAGGACCACAGCTCCCGCTGCCCGCTCAGATGGGAAACCCAGCCTGAGTCAAACAACAGCGGCGGGCCAGTGCCCGATATCGAGTACGCGACGCGCCCGGCAGGCGTGCTGCAGTACATGATCCCCGATGTCACCGGTTCAGGGTGACACCCCCGGCCGGCGCAGTAAAGGAGGCGCAGTAAGCGAGCAGCGGCACTCGCGGCAAGAGGTGAAATGGTGTCACGGCTCGCCATACGGCCGCAGGGTGCGCATCTCAGAGTCCAACTCGCCAGTGCGCACTAACCTGAGCCAACTCGAGCGGCGAATGCCTGCTCATGCCGCAGTGACTGTGCTGCTGCAGTGAGCGCTAGGTGAAGTGGCCGAGCTCGGCTAGGGCAGCTTCGAGGGCATCTGCTCCTCCTTGCGTCACGATCCGTGCGAACACCGGGTCGCGGGCCGCCAGGTCGCGCAGGCTGGTGACGTGGGCCTGGATCCGGGCCGCGACGACCTCCAGGAAGGCCGGCACCGGGCCGGTCCAGCCGTACTCGGCCAGGAACAGCTGCAGCCGGCGCGGCCGGCCGTCGAAGTCAGTGAAACCCTCACTGGCGACGACGTGGCGGGCGTGCAGCGGCACCCAGCTGAACGCGGCGAACGCGACATCCCACGCCGCCGGCACCGGTCCGGCCATGTCCCAGTCGAAGAAGCCGGCGAGTGTGCCCTCTCGCCAGGCAGCGTTATAGGGAGCGGCGTCATTGTGCCCGATAATCAGCCCAGGCGCCCACTGGCCGCCCATCCGCCACACCGCGCCAGGCGGCGCTTCTGCTCGGCTTCGAGAACAGAGACAAGATGATCTAGGTCGTCATCAGCAAATCGCAGGCCACCGGCCTGATCGAGGAGATGATCGAAAGCTGGAGGAGACGGGCCCGCAGAGGGTCTACACGATCCAGGCTGGGGATGTCGGCCTCACGCGCCTGAACGCCTTCGGCAAGACCTGGCTCGTGGAGCACCTGCTGGGCCGCACCCTGACCGCAGGCGACATCGGCAAGGCGCTCTACCGTGTGCGCACGGCTAACGGGTGGACCGTCCAGGTCGAGGAGCGTGAGCGCCCACAGCCGAGGCGGCGGCTGACCGTAGCGATGCCCTGCAGCACGCACATCGACTTCCGGGATCTGATCGAGTAGCGCGGGCCGCGTTACAGCCACCACAACCGGGTAGGGACCCCCCTTTGGGGACCGCATCGCGGCACCGGGGGGACGCATGCTACGACGCACCTTTGACACGCTGGCCAGCTCGGCTGGCCTGCTGCTAGCTGCCCTGCTGATCCTGCTGGGCATCCTCGGACTGATCGGCTACAACTTCGTCGCCAACCAGGTCACCACGCAGCTCACGGAGCAGAAGATCGTCTTCCCGGCTGCCGGGAGCGCGCCGCTGACAGCTCTCCCGCCTGCCGACCGGGCCGCGATGAGCCAGTACGCCGGTCAGATGATGACCAATGGGTACCAAGCCCAGACCTATGCCAACAACTTCATTGCCGTGCATCTCCGCGACGTCGCCGGGGGGAAGACCTACGCGCAGGTCTCGGCCGAGGCACTGGCCAACCCGACTAACCCGACGCTGGCCAAGCAGGCTGCGACCCTGTTCGAGGGCACGACCCTGCGCGGGCTGCTGCTCAACGCCTATGCGTTCTGGACGCTGGGCCAGATCGTGCTGATCGCGGCCATCTGCTCGCTCGTGGTCGGCGGCATACTCCTGCTGCTGTCGATCCTCGGCTTCCTGCACTCGCGCCGGGCGGGCCGGGAAGCTCGCGTGGGCGAGCCGAGCCCGCAGCGGGTGCGCTGAGCGGGGTGTTCAGGTAACGCTCAGCACGTTGTGGCGCTCAAGTACGCGCCGGAAACCTGGGAGGCCATGCTCACGTCCGAGGACCCGCATGACCGCTACCGGGCGGCTGACACTTACCTGCACGCCATCGGCGGGCGGATGATCAGCGCCTTCTGGATCATGAACGCCGCCATGGACGTGATCGGCGTCTTCGAGCTGCCCGACGACATGAGCGTCACGACGGTCGCCGCGACGATCAAGGGCACGGGGGCTTGGACCGATGTCCATGTGTACGAGGCGTTCAGCAGCGACGAGTTCCTGCTGGCGCTGAACGAGGCCCGCAAGCACTCGGAGGAGTTCTACCGGCCAGGCGAGTAAGCGTCGGCAGGCTCGCCCGCAAGGCCAGCTAGGCTCCACAGACAGCCCCAGGATTGCTTCCTCGTCCTGGGGCTGTCTGCTGCATGAGGTCAGTCACGCCGACCTGATCGTCCGAGTAGATCCGAACACAATGTCAATGGCCCTAAGATTGGCCATTTTTTGATCTTGAACCTCGAACAGTCTCTCGATTTGATCCTGTCACCTGTCGGGATGGCGGGACTCGAACCCGCGACCTCCTGCTCCCAAAGCAGGCGCGCTAACCAAGCTGCGCTACATCCCGGTTGCCGAGCAGCGACGACGATGCCGGCGCGGTCACGTGCGGGGCACTGCGCAAGTGTACGGGAGCCGCAGCGGCATCCGACACCGGCTTATCCGCGCCCGCCCAGGTCAGCCTCGGGGCTGACGCCAGCCGTGTAGGGGCGAGGAGCCCCAGCGAGCCCGGTCAGCGCGCGGGGCGCCGCCGGCGGCCGCCAGACGATCACCAGGGGCGTGAACGCACGGACGCGCACGGCGTCAAACGCGGGCGGCCGCCGCGTCACTGCGGTGGGCGCGATGGCCGACCGCCGAGCAGGGCGCGCGACGGTCCCGGACCAGGCCGTTACGCGGGAGGTGCCGACCGCGAGCAACACCGGCGCGAGCTAATAGTCCGCCGGATCGTGCCACGTCTCGCCGGACGGGACCAGCACGGCG
>JASHUE010000601.1:0-3218 GCA_030040195.1 Streptosporangiaceae bacterium
CCTTCTGCCAGTCGGACTTACTCCCCGCCGACGCGTGCCGGATGAGGATCAGCGGCGCCGTCCGCCGCGGTCCCGCGGTGAACTCGGCCAGGAGCTCGGCGTCATGACCGTAGCTGAGCCTGCGGCTGGCGGCGCTGGCTGGCACCCACTCCAGCTTGTCGACCTCGCTGTTGGGAACGAATGCCGCGCCGCCCTGGCCGACCAGGGCGGCCCAGTAGTCCACGCGCTTCGGCAGCCCATCGACCAGGTACCTGACCGAGGGCAAATTGCGCCCGAGCGTCACCCGCAGGCCGGTCTCCTCCTCAACCTCGCGGACGGCGGCCAGCAGCACATGCTCGCCCTGGGTGAGCTTGCCCTTGGCGAAGCCCCAGTCGTCGTACTTCGGCCGATGGATCAGCGCTACCCGGGCTCCGCGTCCGGCCGGCCGCCAGAGCAGGGCCCCGGCGGCCAGGATCTGACCGTCTGATCCGCGATCAGCCATCGGCGCCCCGGCTGCGGGACCTGATCAGCAGCTCCTGAATGTCGATGAGCGGCGCACCGGACGAATCCAGGTAATGCCTGGTCCAGGTTCCGTCGCCCGCCAGCCACCACGACGCGGTGTTCGCATCCATCGCCAGGTCAATGAGCTGCCGAAGTCCCGCCCGCTGCGACTCCTCCTTGACCTCGACCAGCAGCTCAACCCGGCGATCCAGATTCCTGTGCATCATGTCAGCGCTGCCGATCCACACCTCGCCGGGAGAGTCCTCGTTCCCCGCACCGAACGCGTAAATCCGGGAGTGCTCAAGGAAACGGCCGACGACGCTGCGGACGCGGACGTTCTCGGACAGGCCGGGGACGCCCGGTCGCAGCGCGCAGATCCCGCGGATCCACAGATCGATGGGGACGCCCGCGTTCGACGCCCGGTAGAGAGCGTCGATGATCGCCTCGTCGATCAGCGCGTTGCACTTCATCTGGATCCGGGCCGGACCACCGGCGCGCAGCAGGTCGACTTCGCCCTCGATGCGCCGGAGCAGGCCCGACCGGACGCCGGCCGGGGCGACCAGGAGCCGGCGGTAGTCGGTGCGGCGGCTCAGCCCGGTCAGGTGATTGAACAGGTCGGTGATGTCCTCGCCGACGGTCCGGTCGGCGGTCATCAGGCCGAAGTCCTCATAGAGCCGCGCGGTCTTCGGGTGATAGTTACCGGTGCCGATGTGGCAATACCGGCGCAGCGAGCCGTCTGGCTCCTCGCGCACGATCAGGGCCATCTTGCAGTGCGTCTTGAGCCCGCGGAACCCCCAGATGACGTGGCAGCCCGCCTCCTCCAGCTTCTGCGCCCAGGCGATGTTGGCCCGCTCGTCGCCGCGTGCCTTGATCTCGACCACGACGACGACCTGCTTGCCCGCCTCGGCCGCATCGATGAGTGCGTCGACGATCTCCGAGTCGCCGCTGGTCCGGTACAGGGTCTGCTTGATCGCGAGAACGCGCGAGTCGGCCGCGGCTGTCACCAGCAGCCGCTGCACGCTGGAGGTGAAGGAATCGTAGGGGTGATGCACGAGCACATCACGGTCGTCCAGGGCGGTGAACAAGCTGCCGTCGTTGACCTCGACCGGCAGCGCCGCCTCCGACGGCACGAACCGCGGATACTTCAGGTGGCGGAAATCCAGGTCCGCGATCAACCCCATGCCGGCCAGGTCGAGCGGGCCCGGCACCCGGTACACGGCCCTGGTGTCAACGTCCAGCTCGGTGACCAGCCGGTCCAGGACATCGTCGGAGATGGATTCCTCCACCTCCAGGCGGACAGCGGGCTCGAACCGGCGCCGCGTCAGTTCGCGTTCAAGGGACTTCAGCAGGTTCTCGGTGACATCCTCGTCGATCTCCAGGTCGGTGATCCTGGTCACCCGGAAGACATGGTGCTCGACGATGTCCAGCCCGACGAACAGCTCGCCCAGGTGCGCGGAGATGACGTCCTCGACCGGAACGAACCGGTTCTGCGAGACGGTCAGCAGCCGCGGGAGCAGGGGCGGCACCTTCACCCGCGCGAACGTGGTCTCGCCGGTCGACGGATCCGCGATCGTCACGGCCAGGCTCAGCGTGAGCCCGGAGATAAACGGGAACGGGTGCGTCGGATCGACCGCGAGCGGCGTGAGGACCGGATAGATCCGCTCCTTGAACAGGCGCTCGAGTTGCGCCTGCTCGGCGGGTACGAGTTGCTTCCAGCGCAGGATCTCGATGCCCTCGGCCGAGAGGTCGGGCATCAGCATCTCGGTGAAGCAGCGGGCGTTGCGGGTGGACAGCTGGCGGGCGAAGTCGAGCGCGTTCTCGAGTATCTCCTCGGTTGGCTTGCCGGTGGCGTTCTCGACCGGCAGGCCGGTCGCCATCCGCCGGATCCGGCCGGCGATCCGGACCCCGAAGAACTCGTCCATGCCGCTCGCGAAGATCGAGGAAAACCGCACCCGTTCGAGCAGCGGAACATTCCTGTCCTCGGAGAGTTCCAGGACGCGCTGGCTGAACCGCAGCCAGCTGTCTTCCCGGTCCAGATAGCGGTCCTGGGCGAGGTCCCCGGCCCTCGGCTCATCGAGCGCGACCGCGGCCTGCCTGGCCGCGGCCCGGGATCTGGCCCTGGCTGCCGCCTGATGGTGCTTCCTGGCCCGCTCGGCCGTGGCCTCAAGCTCGCGCTCAGCGGCCGCGGACCGGGCGGACGGCCTGGTTCGGCGGGGGGCAGGCTGGCTCATTTCCCTATTCTCTCCGCACCCCGCGCCAGGCAAAGGTGCGAGGCCTCGGCTATTCGCATTGAGCTCTAGACGATAGCGTTGCCACGAAATCACCCAAAATCGTCGGCGGACCTCGGCCACGAAGCGGATGGAGACGGCAGATGCGCATAGGCATGTCGCTGGTAGAGCGCGGTGGTACCGGCGCGCTGACCGAGCTTACCGACCAGCTGCGGCGCGGCGCCGACGACGGGTTCGCCTCGGCCTGGCTGGCGAACATCTTCGGGCTGGAGGCACTGACCGCGCTGGCGGTGGCAGGCAGCCAGGTGCCAGGAATCGAGCTGGCCACGGCCGTGATCCCGACCTATCCCCGGCATCCGGCCGCGCTCGCGCAGCAGGCCATGACCGCGGCGCTGGCGGTCGGCCCCGGACGGCTCACGCTCGGGATCGGCGTGTCGCACCAGATCGTCATCGAGAGCATCTACGGATACAGCTTCGACAAGCCCGCCAGGCACATGCGCGAGTACCTGG
>JASHUE010000602.1:0-3818 GCA_030040195.1 Streptosporangiaceae bacterium
ACATCGTCGTCACCTTCTACAACGACCAAAGCGCCGAGTACCTGGCAGCCAAGTCCGGGGCGATCGACCTGGCGCTGTGGATCATGCCGACGGAGGAGCCGGAGTGGAACGCTCTGTCCGGCTTCTACGTCACGAACGCATCGCAAGCCTCGTACGTGGGCCTCGTCTTCAACCCGGCCGTCGCGCCATTCAACAACATCCACGTGCGCCAGGCCATCGCGGACGCGTTCGACAAGCAGACGTTCGTCCAGGACGTCCTGAGGGGCGGTGACTCCCAGGTCGCGACCGGCATTAGCGCGCCCATTGAGCTGCTCAGCGCCTACAGTCTCAGCGAGGCTTCCTCGCTACTGGATGCCCTGCCGCAAGACCAGTACAGCCTGGCCACGGCCAAGCAGGAGCTGGCCGAGTCGAAGTACCCGCACGGGTTCACCACGACCCTCGACTGGCCGAACAACGGGCCGCAACTCGGCCTGGCCGCCCAGGTGCTGGCTTCCGACCTCGCCAAGATCGGCATCACGCTGAAGGTGACGGAGGTTCCGATCGCGCAGTGGCTTGGCAGCTTCAGCAACACCAAGATCGGCCTGAACTTCATGTGGAACCAGGTAGCGACTGGTGACATGGCCGAGTACGTCGAGGCGCTGCTTGGTCCCGGCAACCCGTCCTACTACACCAACGCGCAGATCACCGCGCTGCTGAACGAGGAGAATTCGCAGGCCAACCCGCAACTGCGGGCTCAGGAGATCGTCGCCCTGAACAAGCTGGCCGACTCCACCTACCTGCTGGACGTGCCGCTGTGGTACGAGCCGGTCGGGATGGCGTTCAAGGACGGCCTGGGCATCAAGGACTACAACTACGCCACGTTCTTCACCCCGTGGGCGGCGAGCATCTACCAGACAGCGGGCTGACGAAGGTGGCGCCCCTGACCGACGTGATGGACTCCGCCGACCTGGCCCCGCCCGTCGGGGCCCGGTCGACGGCGGCGGCCATCACGAGGCTCGTTGCCTGGCGGGTGGTCGGGGCGGTCGTGCTGCTGGCCGTGATCTCGGTGCTGGTGTTCCTGCTGACGTACATCAGTCCAGGCAACATCATCAAGAACATCACCGGGATCCGGCCGGTCAGCCCGCGCATCGTGGCCGCGCTGCGCGCCCAGTACGGTCTCAACCAGCCGCTGGTCATCCAGTACCTGCACTGGCTTGGCCGGTTCCTCGAGGGCAACTGGGGCCGGTCCATCGAGGACCAGACCTCGGTCTCCCAGCTGTTCTCTGAGCGGGTCGGCGTCACGCTGCTGCTCTGCGGGATGGCGTTCGCGGCGGCCGTGCTGGTGTCGGTCCCGCTGGGCGTCATCGCGGCGGTCAGGGTCGGCGGGGTGCTCGACCGGCTCATCTCGGTAACGTCCGTGATCGGCCTGTCGGCGCCGTCGTTTGCCGTCGGGCTGATCCTGCTGTACGTCTTCTGCTACTACCTGCCGATCTTCCCGTCCTCCGGGGCCGGCCTGGGCCTGGCCGACACCGTGTATCACCTGATCCTGCCCTCAGCCACCCTGGCGATCGGCGTGGGGGCGTACATCGTGCGCTTGACCAGGACGGCGATGGTGCGCGAGCTGCAGTCCGACTATGTCTCGTTCGCCAGGGCGAGGGGGATCGGCACCCGGCGCATCCTCTTCACCGCGCTGCGCAACGGGATCATCCCGGTCATCACGACCATGGGCCTGGTGCTGTCGTACATGGTGGGGTCGACAATCCTGGTGGAAACTACGTTCACGCTGCCCGGGCTTGGCATGCTGCTGCAGAGCTCGGTCGAGTACAAGGACTTCGCGGTCGTGCAGTTCCTGACGCTGTTCTTCGCCGCGATCATCGTCCTGGTCACGCTGGCCGTCGATCTCTCGTACCTGGCTCTGAGCCCCGAGTGGCGCTGGCAGCTACGCAAATGAGCGCGGACCTGCTGACCCCGGCGATCGCGCCGGCAGGCGTACGCGTCAGGAAAAGGCCGGTCACGCTGGTCATCTGCCTGGCGATCCTCGGCGCCGCCGTGTTCGCTGCACTATTCGGTCACTTCCTGTTCCCCAACGCGACGCAGGTGAACGTGCTCGCGTCCCAGCTGCCGCCGGGCAGCCCAGGGCACCTGCTCGGCACCGACCAGCTCGGCCGAGACATCGTGGCGCTATCTGTCGCGGGCGCGGCCTCGACCCTGCTCGGGCCGCTGGTAGTGGCGGGCGGATCGATGCTCGTCGGGACCTTCTTCGGGCTCCTGGCGGGCTTCCGCCAGGGCAAGACCGACTTCCTGCTGAGCCGCGTTACCGACCTGCTGCTGGCGCTGCCCGTGGTCCTGCTCGGCCTCGTCGTGGCCGGAATATTCGGGGCGAGCTACTGGTGGACGACCGTGCTGCTGATCGTCGTGTTCACGCCTTACGACATCCGGATCGTGCGATCCGGGGTCATCGAGCAGGTGACCAAGCCGTACGTGGAGGCTGCCCGGATGCTGCGGCTGTCCTCGTGGCGGATCATGTTCCGGCACCTGCTGGTCAACCTGTGGCCGCTAGAGCGTACGAACTTCCTGCTCAACTACGCCAACGCGATCATCGCCATGTCCGCGCTGTCCTTCCTCGGCGTCGGGGTGCAGCAGGGAACCGCGAACTGGGGCAGGCAGCTCATTGACGGCGAGCAGATCTTGTTCAGCAATCCGGCGGCGTCGATAGCTCCGGCCGTGCTGATCATCGTGGTGGCGTGCGCCGTGAATCTGCTGGCCGATGCCCTGAACGCGGATGACCGGAAGGCCGCGGGCAGATGACGCTAACGCAGAACGCGGAGCGAGCCGAGGTCCGGGCAGACTCGCTGACCGTCACGGGGCCGGCCGGAGAGATCGTCCGTAGCCTGTCCTTCTCCATCCGTCTCGGCCAGACCCTTGGCATCGTGGGGGAGTCCGGCTCCGGTAAGTCCCTGACCGCCAAGGCAGTGAGCGGGCTGCTGCCAGCAGGGCTGCATGCCACCGGCACGGTCGCGATCGCGGGAACAGACGTCTCGCTCCCGGGCGCGCCCGCAACCTGGAAGCGACTACGCGGCTCGGGCGTGACCCTACTGCTCCAGGACCCGTTCACCAGCCTCAGCCCGACCCATCGCTGCGGCGACCAGATCGCCTGGACGCTACGCGCCAGCGCCATGGCATCGGCGAGGATCTCGAGATCGCAGATCCGCGATCAGATCGTCACGCACCTGGGCGAGGTGAACCTGCCGGCGTCGGTGGCGCGGCAGTACCCGGGCGAGCTGTCCGGCGGGATGCGCCAGCGGGTGGCGATCGCGGCGGCACTCGCCGCGAGCCCGCGGCTGCTCATTGCCGACGAGCCCACGACCGCACTCGACGCTTCGAACCAGAAGGATGTGCTCGACCTGCTCGCGCGTCTGCAGCGCGAGCATGGCATGGCCATGGTCCTGATCTCCCACGACCTCGGCCTCATCCGCGGTTACACCGACGAGGTACTCGTGATGTACGCGGGCCGGGTCGTCGAGGAGGGCCAGACGGGAGTGCTCAGCAAGCCCGTCCACCCCTACACTGCCGGGCTGCTTGCGTCTGATCCGCCGATGGACAGGCGGCTGCAGCGGCTCGTCGTCATACCGGGGCGCGTACCCGAACCTGGACAGCTGCCGCCGGGCTGTGCTTTTGCCGACCGGTGCACGATGGTCTCGGACCAGTGCCGGACCGCCGAGCCGCCGCTGGAGGGCGCGAACGACGGACGCGCGGTCGCGTGCTTCAACAGCAGCATCCCCATCGCGCTGACCGCGCCCGCGGTCGTCGACGAGCGATGGCAGCGGGATGACAGCGAG
>JASHUE010000603.1:0-3208 GCA_030040195.1 Streptosporangiaceae bacterium
CCGCGGCAGGCTGCTGCCGACCGTCGGTCCCGACGAGACCGACGTCTGGCGGGCCGGGCCGCTGGATCCGGCCGATCTGAGCTGGCTGCGTGAGCTCGCCGCCGTGTTCCCGCCGACGGCGCACGCCCTGGCGGTGCCGGGCTCGCGGCCGATGCGGCTGCGCTCCCCCGAGGCGCTCATCCGCGAGCTGTGGGACGCGATCGCCGACCTGATCGCGCGCTCGCCCGCAGCGGCCCGGACGACCGCCACTGCCCCCTCGTGCTCCCACGCGCGCCCGCCGACATGCAGGCCCTGCGCCGTCCAGGTGCACTGAGGGTCGGCGTCGGACGCGGTCACGACGTCGGCAATGGTGTTGAGCTCCTGCATATGTTTCTGCCGCCCTATTGGACAAAGATTAGTGCGGGAACGAGGTCGTGACTGACCTGCCGACATTTCGCCCGCTAATCTACCCGGCGCTTAAGAAGAACGTCTATGCCGGACAACCACGTTTCTGTTGTTAACGTGTCCGGGCTTTATCACGCCAACATCATTCGCTCTTGCCGTCCGCGCAATTGCGCCAGAATATGGAAGGCCTGGCGTGAGATTGCACGAGGAGAACCTGCCGGCCGCCAGCGAGATATTCGGCTGGAAGGTAAGGCGCTGGCCGGGGGTGAGCTGCATATGCGGGTAGCGGCTCGCCAGCTCCGTGATCGCGATCCGGGCTTCGAGCCTGCCGGGGTTCGCGCCGAGGCAGTCGTGCAGACGCTTGCCAAACGCAAGATGCTGATCCGCGCCGCGGCGGTGCAGGTAGAACACGTCCCACGGGGCAGCCGGGCGCCGGCGGGCAGCTCGACCCGTCCGGGGACGCCGGCCAGGTCGTGATGCGACGCCAGGCCGGCACTCGCCCGCCTTGGCATCGACGAGGCTGCGCAGGACGAGTACCCGGTTAGTCCGCCCGCGCGGGCCTGCCTGCGCTCTCGCCTGCCATGATGACGAGATCCGATTCGCGGCCGCTTGGCCGCATCATCTCGAGAGGAAACCAGCCCCCATGGACCTCGCCCGCTACCAGCACCTCAAGCTTGAGCGCAAGCCGGACGGGGTCTTGCTCATCACGCTCAGCCGGCCCGAGGTGCTGAATGCCGCCCACGAGGAAATGCACTCAGAACTGGCAGCAATCTGGGCGGACATCGGCGGGGACGAGGAGACCAGGGTGGCCGTCGTGACCGGGTCCGGCCGGGCCTTCTCCGCCGGCGGCGACCTCGGCATGGTCGAGCGGCAGATCGGCGACTACGGACGGGTCACCGGCATGCTCACCGAGATGAGCGACCTCGTCTACAACATGGTCAACTGTCCCAAGCCCATCGTCTCGGCCATCAACGGGGTGGCCGTCGGGGCCGGGCTGGTGGTCGCGCTGCTGGCCGACATCAGCATCTGCGCGACCGACGCCCGCCTCGGGGACGGGCACGTCCGGCTCGGCGTGGCAGCGGGCGATCACGCGGCGATCATCTGGCCGCTGCTGTGCGGGCTGGCGAAGTCCAAGTACTACCTGATGACCGGCGAGATGGTCAGCGGCGACGAGGCCGAGCGGATCGGGCTCGTGTCGAAGGCACTGCCCAAGGACGACGTCCTCCCCGAGGCGCTGCGGGTGGCCAGCCATCTGGCGACCGGTCCTCAGCTGGCAATCCGCCTGACCAAGCGCGCGCTGAACGGCTGGATCCGCAACGCTGGGCCGATCTTCGACCAGTCGGCTGCCTACGAGATGCTCACGTTCATGGGCGAGGACGTCAAGGAAGGACTGGCGTCACTGCGCGAGAAGCGCAAACCGGAGTTCGGCTCCTAGCCGGGCGCGGGCCCCGGTGCGGCCGTTACGCGCTCGCGTGGCGGTCCAGGAACTCCAGGACGTCCGCCTCGTCAACACCGGGGAAGCTGCCCGACGGCAGCGCAAGCAGCACGTGCGAGTGCGCCCGCGCGGATGGCCAGGCCATGCCCTCCCAGCGCGCCGCCAGCGCCGCAGGCGGCCGCTGGCAGCACTCTGACGACGGACAGGTCGACTTGGTCCGCAGCGTCGTCTCCCGGCCGCGGAACCAGCGTGAGTGCTCGTACGGCACGCCGAACGTCACCGCGAATCCCTGCTCCCGTGCGGAGTCAACCAGCGCCGTGCACCAGTACGTGCCCGACGGAGTGTCTGAGTACTGGTTGTGCGGGCTGTACCGGTCGGCAGCCGTGAACACCCGGCGGCCCGACCAGTACCGGCACATTCGCTGACCCTCGATGGCCCCGGTCGGGTCGGCGGGAAAGACCACGCCGTCGTTCTCGTAGGCCTTGTAAATGATGCCGCCCTCGTCGTTCTTGACAAAGTGACAGGGCAGGCCGAGGTGGTGGGTGGCGAGGTTGGTGAACCGGTGCGCGGCCATCTCGTAGGACACCGAGAACACGTCCCGCAGGTCCTCGACCGCCAGGTCCCTGGCCTGCTTGGCGCTCTGCAGGAACTGGGCCGCGGCCTGCTCGGGCACGAGCACGGCGGCGGCGAAGTAGTTCGCCTCGACTCGCTGGCGGAGGAAGTCGGCGAAGTCAGCGGGCGCCGAATGGCCGAGCACGAAGTGACCCAGGGTCTGCAGCAGGACCGCCCTGGGCGTGTGCAGGCCCAGCGACTCCTGCCGCAGGTAGATGCGGCGGTGCCGCAGGTCGGTCACCGACCGGGCCGACCGGGGCAGGTCGGAGACATACCTGACCGCGAACCCGTGACGGCTGACGACCGACATCAGCATCCCCTGCGAGAGCGCGCCGCCGGCGTAGTCGACCGGCGCCAGCGCCTCCGCGGCTGCCGCCTCGATCTCGGCAAAGTAGTTGCCGCGCTCGCTCATCATCACGCGCAGATCCGCGTTGGCCGCCCTGGCCTCCTCGGGGGTGGCGGTCGGCTTGGTCCGCTGCCGGCGCAACTCGTCGTGCAGCGCAACGATGTGCTCGAGCACATCGCCGGGCACCCTGGCCCCGACCCGCAGCGGAGGCAGTCCCAGGTCCGCGAACGACGGATCCTGCTGGGCGTCGGCCAGCGCCAGCTCCAGCTGGGCCCGGCGGGAGGGCGGCTGGTTGCGCATAAGCTCGGCGGTCGGCACCGACAGGGCCGCCGCCAGAGCCTCGATCAAGGACAACTTTGGTTCACGGCGGCCGTTCTCCAGCAGGGACAGGACCGACGGAGCCCGCCCGACCCTGGTGCCAAGCTCGGCCA
>JASHUE010000604.1:0-7146 GCA_030040195.1 Streptosporangiaceae bacterium
GGTCCCTCTACTGCCCGGCACACCAGTGCCGGGCCAGACCGGGTTCGGGCATACCGACCGGCGCGGCTTCCTGCGCTTGACCGGAGCGGCCGGGGTTCTCGGTGCCATCGGCACCGCTGGCGGACTGGCCGGCTGCTCCACGGGCAACCCGGCCAGTGCGGCCGCGGGCCAGACCGCGCCCGGTGGCGGCGTCCGCATCCGCGAGTACGTGCCGGGCCCGCAGCCAGTCTCCGGCGGGCAGTACGGCGGTACCGTCCGGGTGGTCTGGTCCGATCCGCCGAACTCGCTCGACCCGGCGCTCGGCTACAACCTGACGGCCTGGGACGCCATTACCGAGCTGGTCTTCTTCGGCGGCCTCATGGCCTACGACAAACAACTCGGCGGGCCGGTCGCGAACATCGCTGCCGGGCCGCCGCTCATTTCCGCGGACAACACAACACTCACGTTCCAGATCCGGCCGGGCGTGAAGTTCCACAACGGGCGCGACATTGTCGCGAGCGACTTCATCTATTCCTGGGAGCGGCTGCTCAAGCCCGCCATGGCATCCTGGGCCACCAGCTATCTCACTTCGATCGCGGGCGCGAACGAGGTAATCGCCGGCAAGACCAAGAGCCTGGAGGGAGTCGAGGCCAAGGGCGATCACACGCTGGTCGTGCACCTGACCGCGCCCGACTTCACGATCCTCAACGCCTTCTCGCTGCCGTTCACCGCGCCGGTGCCGCAGGAGGAGGTGGAGCGGCTGGGCGCCACCGCGTTCGGCCAGACGCCGGTCGGATTCGGCCCGTTCCTGATCACCTCGTACGACAACGCCGGGCAGACCGCGGCCTTCGAGCGATTCGACGACTACATGTACCCGGGGCTGCCGTATCTGGACGGGGTTACCTACCGGTGGGGCGTGGACCCGAACGTGCAACTGCTGGAACTGGAGAACGGCTCGGTCGACCTGCTCGGACCGGGCATCCCGTCCTCGCAGGCGGCCTATGTGCTGGCGAACCCCGCGCTGCGCGGGTTCTCGCAGGAGCGGCCGTCACCCGGCAACCTGTGGCTGACGATCTACAACCTCGACAAGCCGCCGTTCGACAACCCGAAGGTGCGCCAGGCGCTGAACTGGGCGGTGGACCGGACCGCGCTCGGCCGCGAGACCTATGGCACCTACGCGCCCTGGGGCGCGCCGTTCCCGCAGCAGATCGCCGACTTCCAGCCAGCGTTCACGCCCTACGGGTACGACCCGGCAAAGGCCAGGCAACTACTGGCTGAGGCGGGCTATCCGGGCGGCTTCTCCGCAGTGCTCACCATCAGCTCGGACGACCCGTTCCCCACCGTTGCGCAGGTGGTCCAGGCCCAGCTTGGCGCCGTGGGCATCCGAGTGTCGCTGAACCAGGTGTCTTCCAACGCCCTGCTCAGCCTGGAGGAAGCGGAGCAGAGCGGCGGCGGCCATCTCCAGCTTGACGCCGACAACTGGTACGAAGTCCAGCCGACACCCGCCGACGAGGTTGACGCCCTCTATGTCAGCGGCGCGTCATCCAATTACAACCGCTACTCCAACCCCCAGGTCGATGCCCTGGCGGCGCAGGCACGGCAGGAGTTCGACGCGACCAAGCGCAACCAGCTTTACGCCCAGATCCAGCAGATCATCGGCGAGGACGCGCCGTTCGTCTTCCTCGAGTCCGCGCTCTGGCTGGCCGGCGTCGGCAAGCGGCTGCACAACTACCAGTACCGCGGCGAAACCTACACCTACTACGACCGGTTGTGGGTGTGAGGCGTGGCGCAGATAGCCGTCCCGGCAACCCCGGCGCCCGCGCCCGCGGACGGCGCGGCTCGTGCCGCCCGGGCCCGATCGCGGCACGCACAGTGGCCGGCGACCCTTGTGGCCGGCGTGATCATGCTGATGATCTTCGCGGGGGTCGCCATCGCGGCACCGGCGTTCGGCAACCCGCTGAGGCAGAACCTGATCACCGGGCTCAGCCCGACCGGTCTGCCGCTCGGCCTGTCGTGGGCCCACCCGCTCGGCACCGACCTGCTCGGCCGCAGTGAGCTGGCCAGGCTAGCGTTCGGCATCAGGACGTCGATGATCGTCGCGATCGTGTCGAACGTGACCAGCATCGCCGTCGGCGCCTCGGTCGGGCTGGCGGCCGGATTCTTCCGCGGCCCGGTCGAGGCGATCCTGATGCGCGTCACCGACGTCGGCCTGGCCCTCCCGTACACGCTGGCAGCGCTGGTCATCGCCGGGCTGATGACCGCGGGCCTGACCCGCGTCATCGTGATCATTACCGCGCTGTTCTGGGCTTACCCGGCGCGGCTGGTCTACGGCGAGGTGCTGCGGCTGCGGCACCGCGGTTTCGTGGAATCGGCGGAGGCGATGGGCGTACGCGGCGTCACGATCGCTCGGCGGCACCTCGCACCGCACGTGTTCCCCCTGCTGGTCACCTACTCACCGCTGAACGCCGCGTCGGCGGTGGTGTTCGAGGCGACGCTCTCCTACCTGGGCGCGGGGATCAACCCACCGACGGCGTCGCTCGGCAACATGATCTCGGACGGACAGACGGCGATCAGCTTCGCGCCGCACCTGCTGCTCGTCCCGGCCGCCGCGATCCTGCTGATCACGATGTCGTTCCTGCTGATCGGCGAGGGCCTCAAGGCCCGCAACCCGGACCTGAAGAGGGTGTCATGGCTAGGACGATGATCCGTCGCTTCGCGTTCGGCGTGATCGCCGTGATTGGCGTGGCCGCGCTGGCGTTCCTGCTCGAGTTCGTGGTCCCTGGCGACCCGGCACGGGCGATAGCCCCGCGGGCGCAGAGCGCGGCCGTGTTGCAGAACATCAGGATCCAGCTGCACCTGAACCGGCCGCTGATAATCCAGTTCGCTGACTATTTCGGCGAACTGTTCCGCGGCAACCTCGGGACGTCCTACGTGCAGCGGCAGAGCGTGACCAGCCTCATCCTGCCGCGGCTGGCGACCACCGGATGGCTCGCGCTGGCCGGGGTGATCGCCGAGGTAATACTCGGCGGAGCCCTCGGCATCCTGAGCACGCTGTACCGGCGAGTGCGTGCCGTGGTGGCGGCCGTGAACCTGACGCTCCTCTCGCTGCCGCAGTTCGTCGTGGGCCTGGTGCTGCTGCTGATCTTCGGCTTCCGGCTGCACATGGCGCCGGTGACCGGCGGCGCCGGACCGGCCGAGATCGTGCTGCCGGCACTGACCCTCGGCTTGGTCGGAGCCCCCTGGTACGCCCAGATCGTTGCTGACCAGATGGCCGACTCGCTTTCTTCTGCCTACGTGCGGACCGCGGTGGCCAAGGGGCTGCCCGACCGCTACATCCTGTGGCGGCATGTGCTGCGCAACGTGCTCTCGCCGGCCATCACCATGATCGGAATGGACCTCGGCGCTTACCTGTCCGGCGTGGTTACCGTCGAGGTGGTGTTCGGCTGGCCTGGCATTGGCTTGCTCGCCGTCGACTCGCTGCAGAACCTGGACCGGCCGGTGGTCATGGGCACGGTGATCGTCGGCGCGGTCGCCGTGGTGTTCTTCAACCTGGTCGCGGACGTGCTCCGGATGTACGTGGACCCGCGGACCCGCGAGGAGCCGGCGTGAGCGCGGCGCCGGCGATGGCCGCCAGGGAGCCAGGCGCGGGTGGCCGGACCGCCGCGCTCGAGGTGGAGAACCTCCGGGTCTGTTACGGAGGCCTCCCCGCCGTGGACGATGTCAGCCTGCGGGTCGAGCCCGGGCAGGTTGCCGCGCTCATCGGCGAGACCAGCAGCGGGAAGAGCTCGCTGGCCCTTGGCGTCGCCCGCCTGCTGCCCGGCTCGGCTGTGGTCACCGGACGCGTCGCGATCGCCGGCGCCGACCTGGGGGAGATGGCCGCGCGGGAGGCGCGCGGGCTCCGTGCCGGCCTCGTCGGCTACATCGCGCAGGACGCGATGGCCGCGCTGAACCCGGTTCTTCCCGTCGGCTTCCAGGTGGCCGAACTGTTCCGGGTACACCGAGGGATGTCTGGCGCGGATGCCAGCCGGCAGGGCGTGCGCGAGCTCGCCCGCGTCCGGATCGACCGGCCGGAGCGAGTCGCCCGAGCCTACCCGCACCAGCTCTCAGGCGGGATGCGGCAGCGAGTGATGATCGCGATGGCAATGGCCCTGTCGCCGCCACTGCTGATCGCCGACGAGCCCACCACCGCGCTGGACGTCAGCACTCAGGCGGAGATCCTCGCGCTGGTAGGCGAACTGCAGATACAGACGGGCTCTGGCATCCTGTGGATCACCCATGACATGGGAGTGGTGGCCGAGCTCGCCGACTGGGTGGCGGTCATGTACGCGGGCCGGATCGTGGAGCAGGGAGTCGCGCGCGACGTATTCGACCATCCGCTGCACCCGTACACCGAAGGCCTCCTGCGCACCCGCAGGGACCTGCGCACCGGCCGCCCCGGTGCGCCGCTCTACCAGATCGAGGGGTCGCCGCCCGCGCTGTCGGCCGACCGCCGCGGCTGCGCCTTCGCGCCCCGGTGCCCGCGGCGCAGCACGATATGCGACGAGCGCAGGCCCGAGCTCGCGGCCCAGTTGCCGCAAGCACGGGGACTGGTGGCCTGCCATCACCCGGAGGTCTCGACGTGAAAGCTCCTGCGCCGGGCCTCGAGCCTGCGGTGGCGTCCAGCGCGGCCGACCCCGCAGCGGCCGATGCCGCTCCGATCCTCGGCTTTGAGTCCGTCAGCAAGTACTACCGGGGGCTCGCCGCTCTCGACCAGGTCACCCTGGCCCTTCCCCGCGGCACGGCGCTCGGCCTGGTCGGCGAGTCCGGGTCGGGGAAGAGCACCTGCGTGCGGCTCGCGCTCGGCCTCGAGCGGCCGTCGTCGGGCCGGCTGACCTTCGCCGGCGTTCCGTACCCGCGGAGCCGGCGCCGGCTCCGGCCGCTGCGGCGCCAGGTCGGGTTCGTGCTGCAAGACCCGTACGACTCGCTCGACCCGCGCATGCAGCTACGCGACATCGTGTCCGAGCCGCTGCGGGTGCATGGGCGGCCCGGCCGTAAGGCCGGCGGCCGGGACACCGACCGGCGGGTCACCGAGATGCTGCAGGCGGTCGGGCTGGGCGGTGCCGCACTCGACAGTTACCCATCCCGGTATTCGGGCGGAGGCCGGCAGCGGATCGCGATCGCCAGGGCCCTGATCACGGACCCGGCAGTGCTGCTGTGCGACGAGCCGACATCCAGCCTGGACGTCTCGGTTCAGGCGCAGATCGTCAACCTGCTGCTTGAGGCGAAGCGCAGCCGTGACCTGTCGCTGCTGTTCGTCAGCCACGACCTGGACCTGATCGGGCGGGTCGCGGACACGCTGGCGGTGATGTACCGGGGCCGGGTGGTGGAGTCGGGGCCGGCCGAGCTGGTGCGCAGCCAGCCACGGCATCACTACACCAAGTCGCTGCACGACGCCGTGCCTGCGGATCACCCAGCCCGGCGCAGGCTGGCCACGACGAGCGTGATCAGCGAAGCCAATCTGGCTGCCCAGACCACTTCCGCAGGCGGGACCGCGGCGGCCGTGACCAGTCCTCGTTCCCCCCATGCAACCTGCTGTGCCTTTGCCGACCGGTGCCCGGCCGCTCAGGCTCGGTGCCACGCCGAGCGCCCGCCTACGGTAACGGAACCGGACGGCAGGACGCACGCCTGCTTCTTCCCGCTCGCGGGATAACCGGACTAGAAGGGAGCCCGCCGTGAGATCGCGCCGGGATGTCGTGGTGATAGGCGGGGGCCATAACGGCCTGGTGGCCGCCGGGTACCTGGCCAGAGACGGCATGGATGTCCTGGTCTGCGAGCGGCGGGACGTGGTCGGCGGCGCCGCGGTGAGCGAGCGCCCCTTCGGTCCCGATTACCTGGTGACATCGCTGTCTTATGTGGTGTCGCTGCTGTCGGCCGATATCGTCGCCGACCTGCGGCTAGCCAGGCGCGGGTACCACGTGTACCCGCAGGGCCCGTACTTCGCTCCGCGCGCCGACGGCCGCTACCTCCGGCTGCCCGATGACCCTGTGCAGCGGCGCAAGGAAATCGGGAAGTTCTCCGCCCGCGACGCGGCCGCCTACCCGGCGTACGAGGCCCACCTGCAGAAGATCGGCCAGGTCCTCGGGCCCATGCTGGACGAAATCCCGCCGCGGCTCGGCTCCCGGCGGCCGACCGACCTGGGTCGGCAGGCGATGCTGCTGCGGCACTTGCGCAAGCTGGACGCGCGCGGCGCCGTGGACGTCACCCGCCTGCTCACCGGGAGCGTCGCTGACCTGCTTGACCGGTACTTCGAGTCCGATGCTCTCCGCGGCGTGCTCTCGGTGTCGGGAGTCATCGGCGGATGGGCCGGCCCGAGGTCACCAGGCACCGCCTACGTAACGCTGCATCACCACATCGGCGACACCGACGGCCAGGCTGGCGCGTGGGGGTTCCCGCGCGGTGGGATGGGGGGAGTGACCCAGGCGCTGGCCGCCGCCGCGCGCTCGTTCGGTGCCGAGATCCGCACCGGCGCGCCGGTCGCGCGGATCCGGAGCGTATCGGGCGGCCGTGCGTCCGGTGGGCAGGGACCGGGCGCCCGGGTCACCGGCGTGACGCTGGCCTCCGGCGAGGAGATCGACGCTGATGCGGTCATCACGACCGTGCACCCGAAGATCGCGTTCCTCGAGCTTGCCGACGCCGCGGACCTGCCGGCGCCGTTCCTCGACGATATCCGCGGCTGGCAGACCCGCAGTGGCACGGTGAAGGTCAACCTCGCGCTCGACCGGCTGCCGGTCTTCGCCAGCCATCCGGACTATGACCGGCAGGTCCACGGCGGAACTATCGTGCTGGCAGAGAGCCTGGACGACGTCGAGAATGCGTTCCAGGAGGCGGTGTCCGGCACGCCATCCGCCCGGCCATTCGCCGACATCTGCATTCCCAGCGTGTTCGACGACTCGCTCGCACCAGCTGGGCACCATGTGATGTCGATGTTCACCCAGTGGGTGCCACACGGTTATGCGGACGCGCCGGATGATGCCGAACTCGAGGCATACGCCGACCGGGTCGTCGCCCGGATGGAGACGATCGCCCCCGGGTTCACCGGCTCGATCGTGGCTCGGCAGGTGATCGGGCCCCACCAGATGCAGCAGGAGTACGGCCTGGTCGGCGGGAACATCTTCCACGGCGAGCTGA
>JASHUE010000605.1:0-7372 GCA_030040195.1 Streptosporangiaceae bacterium
TGCTCCGCGGATTCGCGGTGCTCCAGAATGCCACGATGCCGGTGATCGGCGACCCCGAGACCATGAACGACACCTACATCGAGCAGATCTCGGCCGCCGCCACCGCCCACGTGAAGGCGCTCACCGAGATGGGCATCGCCGACCCTGGCCGGGTGGCCGTGGGCGGCCACAGCTACGGCGCGTTCATGACGGCGAACCTGCTTGCCCATACAGACCTGTTTGCCGCCGGCATAGCGCGCAGCGGTGCCTACAACCGCACGCTAACCCCGTTCGGGTTCCAGACCGAGCGCCGGAACTTCTGGGAGGCGACGGACGTGTACGACCGGGTCTCGCCGTTCCGTTACGCCGACAAGATCACCGCGCCGCTTTTGCTCATCCACGGCGAGCGTGACGCCAACCCCGGTACGTTCCCGGTCCAGTCGGAGCGGCTGTTCCAGGCGATTCAGGGCACCGGCGGGATCTCGCGGCTGGTGGTCCTGCCGTACGAGAGCCACGGCTATCTGGCCCGCGAGTCCGTCCTGCATGTCCTCGCCGAGCAACTTGACTGGGTGGACCGCTGGGTGGGCCCGGTCGCGACTGAGGCTGATCCGGACACCGCGAGCTAGTGGACGCGGGGCGTGACAGACCCCTCGTTCCCCCCAAAGGCCGCACCGGAGCGCGGACGGGCAGTTTTGCTGCCCGCCCGCACCCCGGCGTCGCGACGGCCGCGGGTCAGTGCAGTAGACGGAGCGTGTTGGTGTCGTCGTCGACGTAGTAGATGCCGCTGCCGTGCGGGGCGACGGCCAGGCCGAACAGGGCGCCGGCACCAATCGGCGCCGGGGGAGTCCGGTCCAGGAACCTTGCCGCGATCTGCACGCCCGCCGGCGTGGTCTCGACGATCCGGCCATCCCCGCCGTTGACGGTGAGGATGTCACCGTTCGGCGCGATCGCCATTCCGAGCGGCATGTTCAGCTTCCCGCCCGAAGTCACCGTAACGCCGGTGCCGGCGCTGCCCGGCCTGGCCAGAGCGTGGTGGATCGCAGTGATCGTAGAGTTCTGCGTGTCCGCCACGTACAGCGTGTCGTGGCGGCCGAGCCCGAGGCCGGTGGGACCGAGCACGAAGGCCGACGCGTTCGTCTGCTCGGCGAAGCCGGAGCCGATGGTGGTCGTCGAGACCAACCGCGGCGCGTGACGGCTGCTCACCAGCAGCGTCAGCCGCAGCACCGTGCCACCGTTCACGACCTTGCCGTTCGCCTTCACCGTGCCGTTGAGCACGTTGTCGACGAACAGGTCGACGATGTGGCGGTAGGAGGCCATCGTGGCATCCCACGGTCCATTGATGCCGCCCCCGCTGAACGTCTCGGCGACCTGGCCGTTACGGTTCAGCACGATCAGGCAGCCTGCCTTGGCCGTCGCCGCCATCCCGTTCTTGGACGGCGTGCTGCCCACCACAACCCAGCCGCCAGGCAGCACCTCAAGCGCGGTTGTCAGTCCGACGCCGCCAGGGCACTTCCCCGGCAGCGTGCTCGCTTTGATCGAGGCGAACAGGGTCCGGTGACCGCGCGGGGTTATCTGCACGATCGTGCTGCCCGTGCCCTGCAGGTTGGACTTGTTGTTGAAGTTGCTGACAAGGACGTTGCCCTTGTGCAGGCGGCCGATGCTCTGGCGGATCACGAAGATCCCATACGGGTTGAGGTCGCCGTTGGCAGGTATCGTCGAGGCGACCGTGCGTATATGGCTGAACTGACTAATGAAAGCTGACGAGCCAATCGACGACGCCTCCGCTCCAGGCGCCGCCGCGAGCCCGGCGGTGGTTATGGCCCCAGCTGCTGCGATCGCAGCGACCACGCGATGACGGAACGGCATGCGATGCTCCCTTCGGAGGCTGGCCGGCGGCGGTCAGCACCCGGCTGACCGCATGAACCGGGCGACGCGTCTCGGGCGCGTCGCTTCCTCAGGAACGCATATCCGGCCTGTCCGGTTCAGGCAGGCTGGCCATTCATAGGGGAATTGCCACCAGGGGAGTTACCGTCGCTCGGCGTCCGCCGTTACTGGAGGTACTGCTGCTGCCGGAGGTACTGCTGCGCCGCCGTCGGGTACTCGTGGATCTCCTCCTTGCCGAACCAGACGTCGATCTCGTGCTGGGCCTCGTCCGGGTTACCCGAGGCGTGCACGAGATTGGCCACGGCGAGGTTGTGCTCATTCGCGTAGGCGCGGCTCATGTGGGCGAAATCACCCCTGATCGTGCCGGGCGCGGCCTGATCGGGGTAGGTCGGGCCGACGAGCTTGCGCGTGCACGCGACTGCCTCGACCCCCTCGAGCACAAGAGCGAGCACAGGACCGGTCTGCATGAACTCGGCCATGAGGTTATAGACATCGGGCCCGAAGCGGTCCTCGAGGTCGAAGTAATGCAGCTTGGTCAGTTCGGCGTCCATCCAGACCATCTTCGCGGCGACGACCTTCAGCAAGGCGTCCTCGAAGCGCGCAATTATCCGGCCGACAAGTCCCCTGGCAACAGCGTCGGGCTTGAGCAGCACCAGGGTCCGCTCGACTCCGGTGTCGTCACTCATAACATTCCTCTCAGTGCGCATTTCTGGGCTCCTGCTTGAGTTAGGCGCGCACAGCTTAGCGATGGTCGAAGGCCGGTTGGGCCGCCACACCCAGATCCCCCCGGCGCCGGGCGGCCGCAGACGGCGCTGGCCAGCAATTCGGGCCCGCCTGCAGGCGAGGCGGGATAGGACGAACACCACATCGGTGCTGCTATTAACCCCTATTCTCGCTACTCTCCTAAGAGCCGGGAATCCCGGCCCCGATAACGATTCCAGGGATCCGCCTCCGGGCCTCGTGACAGGTACTGCATTTGGGTCCCGGTTAGGCAGTGAAGCTGTGCATGACACCTGGGCGGCCAGGGACCTGCCCGTTCTTGACGCAACCGTAAGCCTGCTCGAGGAGAGCTACATGGTCACGGTGAGCGACATCGCTGCCAAGACCGGGCTTGACGACGCCGCGGTGGCCCGGGCACTGGAGGCTCTCGACCCGGTCTATCTCGACTTCAGGAAGACGACCACCGGCGGCGACCCGACGTTCTGGTACGTGCTGAAGGTGACGCCCGCTGCACGGCAGGCCGTCGGGCAGTGGCCGACCGCCGAGACGCTGATAGCGGCGCTGGCTCGCGAACTGACCGCAAGCGCACAGCAGGAGCAGGACGCGGAGCGTAAGGGCCTGCTCTCATACGCGGCCAGGCTGGTCGGCGACACGCTTCGCGACGTCAGCGTTCGTGCTGCCCACTCGGTACTCGGCCCGGCGACTGCCGTGATGCGGTCGGCCGAAGAAGACTTAGCGCCGTCAGGGCCGTCGGAGCAGGAGTGACTCTTCTCCGCGAGCAGCGGGTCTAGCTCTTTTCGCGGTCTGTCCCCGGGGCAGGCCTAGCTGTCCGTCCGCGGGGCAGGACGATCCGTCCCTAGGCGGGGACCAGTCTTTTTCGCCGTCCGTCCCTCGGGCGGGCGGGTCGGCGGGATGGCGGGGAGGTCTTTGTGCCGTCGCGGTCCCGACCACAGTGCGGGCACGGCATCTACCTCGCGGGCTATCGCGTAGGCGGCCTGCTCGTAGTTGACGCGCCAGCCGACGAAGTCGGGCCAGGCCTCCTCGGGCGATTTCTTGGTCGGGAAGTCCACACGCCGCAAGCGTTCAATCGCGTCGAGGAATTCCTCGTAGCTGAGCGAGATGCCCGCGCTCGGGTCCGGCTCCTCGGGGACCTCAAACCCCATGGCCCTGGCCACCTCGCGGAAGCAGAGGAACCCCGATCGCAGGCACAGCCTGGCCGGTACCTCGATCGAATACTGCCGCGCGACCTCAGGGGAAACGGCCATCATGAGCGCCGCCGAGTCCAGCACGGCCAGCAACCCGGTCACCCAGGACGACAGCGGCCGCGGCGAGCGGAACCTGACCAGCGGAAGGTAGGTCGTGTGGCTCTCGGCGACATCGGCGGCCCAGCGCTCCCAGCCCTCGTACAGGTCGGGCAAGGTGTCGAGGGTCGAGACGCCGGTGCCGAGGGCATAGTACGTACGAGCCAGCAACTCCGGGCCCCAGCTCGGCACGCCGGCCCGCGCGTTGAGCAGCGCAACCTCGGTCTCCCGCCGGTTGAACGCCGAGTACAGCGTGGGCAGATAGGCAATCTGCAGGGTGACCGTGATGATCCCGATGATCGACGCCATGTCGAGGAGGGTCTGTTCGGCCGCACCACGGGCACGGTCGTTGCCGATTTCCCACAGTGCCGGTCCCGCGGTGTGAAAGGCCGCGGTAATGCCCCCGGTCACGAGTGGCCAGAAGATCAGCGAGAAGCCGACGAAGAACAGGAGGAGCCACGTGGCCAGCTGGCAGAGCAGGAGCGTCGCCGCGTGGGTCGACTCCACCCGGTCGCGGACGCGGTACTCCTTGACGCGCTTGGTCAGCAACACGTAGATGGCGTTGACCAGCCGGTCGATCTGCCGGGTCACCTTGTTCGCTATGGGCCGCGGCACGATCAAGGTGCCGATCACGCTGGTGGCGGCCACCGCGACAATCAGCACGCCGACTGCAGCGGCGATGTCCTTGACGACCAGCGGAACGACCATGGCTCTCCTCGCGCCGCGACGACGCAGGGGCGCTGCGGCAGAGTAACGCAGCGCCGCGGACCGGCAGGTAGTCGGGTCCCGGGCGCCGGACGGCCGTCAGGCTCACCCTCCGGAGCGGGCTACCCGCGGCCCACCTGTCCCCCGGGCCCCAGGGCGGGTCATGCCGCGGCCTCGAGCTCGAGGAGAGCGTGCTGAGCATCGAGGCCGCCGATGTAGCCGGCAAGGGAGCCGTCGCGGCGCACGACCCGGTGACACGGCACGACGACCGGCAACGGGTTGGCAGCGCATGCGCTGGCCACCGCCCTGAAGGCCTTCGGGTTGCCGGCCGCGGCGGCCACGGCCGAGTAGCTCGCGGTCGTGCCGTACGCGATCTCGGGGAGATGATCAAGCACGGTGCGGCGGAAGCCGTGGGCGAGCTGAAGGTCGAGCGGGAGATCGAAGTGGCGGCGCGTGCGCGCGAAGTACTCGTCGAGCTGGAAGGCCGCCAGATCGAGGCGGGCGGGCGCGTACAGCACCCGCGGGCTCACTCGGCTGGCCAGGGTGGCCAGGACCTGGTCGTGTCCTTCGATCGGGTAGGCGACTCGGACGACCCCGGCCGGGGTCGCGGCGAGCAGCAAGGAGCCGACGGGCGTGTCGAGCGTGCGGTAGGCGACGTCGAGCAGGTCCTCGGCAACGGCCCGCTCGGCGAGACGCGCCTGCAGGCGAGCGATCGTGTCGTCGTCGTCGGGGGCGGCGAGCGCGTCGAGGATGGTCTCTGGCGTGGTCATGGTCTGGCCTCCTGGCCGAGGGTGGTGCGGAGCGAGGCGATGCCGTCTGCGGCGGCGCGCCTGGCGGCGGCCTCGCTAGTGCCGAGTAGGTCGCCCACCTGCGCATAGGGCAAGTCCGCGACATAGTGATAGGCCACTGCTCCGCGCTGCTTGGGTGGCAGCGCTGCTAGCGCCTGCCAGAGCTGCGGGTCATGATCGGAGGGTTCTCCGCCCCTCGCTGCGGCCTCGGGGAGCGAGTCCACCGGGACTGGCGCCCGCTGCCGCGCCCGGACGCAGTCGATCGCCTTGCGGTGGGCGATCGTGGCCAGCCAGGCACGGATGTCGCTGTCGGGCCTGAGCCTGGGGTAGGCCCGTAGCGCGGCCAGGAACGTTTCCGACCACGCGTCCTCCGCGTCGTGGAGGCCAACGACGGCCCGGCACACCCGCAGCACGACCGGACCGTGCTCGGCTACGACCTGCTCAAAGGGGGGGAGACTCACCTGGCCGCCCGGCTTTGCCGCCTCGCGGGGATGACCCCACGGAGCTTCCGCCCTGCTGATGTCAGCCCGTTCATACTCGGTCAACGTCTCCCATGCCAGATTCGTGAGGTCGGCGCCTGGAGCCTCGCGCCTCCACGTCACGGGGCGGCCCGGTCGCCGCGTTTCCTGCGCCGCCCTAGCTCGGCTGGTCGCGCAGATGCTCGCGCAGTGCTGGCAGGTCGGCCAGGGGGCCCAGGTGCCTGAGCTTCTCGCGGTTGATGATCGACCGGATCGTCTGCACCTGGCCGTCGGCGATGTCGACCTGGAACACGCTGATCAGGTCACCGTTCGGGCCGATGACAAGTGCGCCAGGCTGGCCGTTGACGTGGGCGGGCCGCAGGACGCCGCCAACTTCGCGCAGCTGCTCGGCGATCCCGGCGAGCAGGCGGCTGGCCTTGACCCGGCCGGAAATGGGCCGTGGCCAGGTCGGCGACACCCCGCCGCTATCGCCGTAGACGGTGACGTCGGCGGCGAGCATCGCGACGAGGCCGTCCATGTCGCCGCGGCTGACCGCGTCGAAAAACCTGGCGGCCAGCTCGTCGCGCTTCCGCTCAGACGCCTCGAACCGGGGCCGGTGCTCGTCGACGTGCTGCCGGGCCCGGTGGGCAAGCTGGCGGCAGTTCGCCTCGCTGCGGCCGACGATGCGCGCGGTCTCGTCGTAGCCGTAGCTGAAGACGTCGTGCAGCAGGAATACGGCCCGCTCGACCGGCGTCAGGCGTTCCAGCAACAGCAGGAATGCCATGGACAGCGAGTCCGCCTGCTCGGCCAGGTCCGCCGGGTCGGCGGCCGGGCGGCCGAGGGTCGGGGGGCCGGTCACCAGCGGCTCGGGCAGCCAGTGGCCGACATAGGACTCGCGCCGTACCCTGGCCGACCGCAGATGGTCGATGCATAGCCGGGTCGTGACCGCCGACAGGTAGGCCCTGGGCGACTCCGGCCGGCTCGAACCCGCCATCGCCTGGTGGTAGCGCAGGAACGCCTCCTGGACGATGTCCTCGGCCTCGGACACGGTGCCGAGCATCCGGTACGCGATCGAGAACATCAGCGCCCGGAGCTGTTCGAACGCCTGCCCGGTGGCGGCGGTTCTGGCTGCGGAGTCCGGTCCGGCCGGCATCTCAGGCCGCCTCATCGAGTTCGGATGGCAGGGCCCGGTCGAGCCCGCGCAGGAATCCGTCTCGCCAGCTCGCCCATATCGGCTGCCAGCCGAGTGCGCGCTTTGCCTTGGCGTTCGAGCTCCCGCGGACTTGGGTCATGACCGAGATGCCTGCCTCGCCGCCGAGCAGCCGGCCGAGCCACGAGGGCACGTGCAGTGGCGGCTTGGCGCCCGCGCCCCTCGCCAGCAGCGGCAGCCAGTCGGCGACGGCGGCGGGCTCATCGTCGACGATGTTGTACAGGCCCGGCGCCCCGGTGTCCACCGCCAGCACCGTGGCGGCGGCCGCGTCCGTCACGTGCAGGAACGACCAGACGCCGGCGCCACTGCCGATCACCGGCATCTGCC
>JASHUE010000606.1:0-3206 GCA_030040195.1 Streptosporangiaceae bacterium
GCACCCGGTCCACCTCGGCGATGAAATCCGGGTGGCCCGGCGTGTCGATCAAGTTGACGGCGACGTCTCCGATGGGAAAGGACGTCACGGCGGACTTGATCGTGATCCCGCGCCGCCGTTCCAACGGAAGCGAATCGGTCTGGGTGGTACCAGCATCGACAGCACCGAGCTGGTCAATGACGCCCGAGTCGTACAGCAGCCGCTCGGTAAGAGTCGTCTTACCCGCGTCTACGTGCGCCAGGATCCCCAAGTTGAGCGTTTTCTGCGACACGCGCCACATCCCGTGAATAGGTCCCAGAGGCCATCTCGATGGACGTGAACGCCTGGCGCATCTCTACCCTCCTTGAGCGACCGTCGCAGTGCTTGCTGACGTTCATGATAGAACCGTCCGGCACCGCCGCCACTGATTAACCGGCGGCCTCGGCCGGACTGCTCGCCAAGCCGGTCGTAATCGGCCGCCAGCGTGGCGCGGCCGCCGGCGGCTGGGGCGACTTATTGTCGTCCCCGCGACATTAATCTTCCCCAGCCGAACGCGACACGCGCCGGAGGCCGCCGACACGCCGAACGCGACACGCACCGCAGGCCCGTGATAGTCCGGGCTCAAGGCCGAGTAGCGGGGTTGTGCCGCCCGCCGTCCAGGGCTGAGCATTCCTGACATGGCGGTGGCCGATCCTGACACAAGACGGGCCGCGAGCGTGCCGGTGCTCATCGCTGGAGGCGGCCCGGCGGGCCTCGCCGCCGCGGCCGAACTCAGCCTGCACGGCATTACCTGCGTCGTGATCGAGCCGCGAACCGCCGTCTCGCACCGCCGGCCGCGGGCCAAGACCACCAGCATCCGCACGATGGAGCACTTTCGCCGGTGGGGGATAGCGGCCACGCTGCGGGCCGCAGCGCCGCTGCCCGTCGCCTGGTCGCAACGGGTTACCTTCTGCCGGTCACTGTCCGGCGCGCAGATCACCGACTTCGACGGTGCGTTCGGCCTGACGACGGAGCGCGACGAGCGGTTCGCCGAGTCCGGACAGCAGGTGCCGCAGCCCGTGGTCGAAGAGGTCCTGCGCGCGCACCTGGGCCACAGCAACCACGCCGCCCTCCGGTTCGGCCACACCGTGACCGCCCTGGCCCAGGACGACGCCGGCGTCGTGGTCACGGTCGCCGACGAGGCCGACAGAACGTACCGGATCAGGGCGCGCTACGTGCTCGGCTGCGACGGTGCGACCGGCGTGGTCCGCGATCAGATCGGCGCGCGCTACGTCGGGCGCGCCGACCCGCGCCCGAACTTTAACGTCGTGTTCCGGGCGCCCGCGCTGGACCCGCATCTCGGCCCGGCGGTCCAGTACTGGGTTGTCGGCACGCCTGCGCCGGGGCTTATCGGCCGGCTGGACCTGGCCGGGACCTGGTGGGCGATACTGCCGGGCATCGGCGCGGCCTACGGCTCCGCACACGCGAGCGAGTTGCTCACCGGGATGATCGGCGCGCCCGTCGAGCACGAGGTGCTCGCGACCGACCCGTGGACAGCGCGGATGCTGATCGCGGATGCCTTCGCCGACCGCCGCGTGTTCCTGGTCGGCGAGAGCGCGCACGTGAACCCGCCCTGGGGCGGGCACGGGTTCAATACCTCCGTCGGCGACGCGGTGAACATTGCGTGGAAGATCGCCGCAGTCGAGCGTGGCTGGGCGGCGCCGACGCTGCTGGCGAGCTACGAGCCCGAGCGGCGCGGCGTGGTCGAGCAGACGGTGGGAAGCGCGGAGGCCAACCTGCGCAGCCTTCCGACTGTGCTGCCGGCCGATGCGGCCGCGATCCAGCGCGCGAAACGGGCCGAGTTCTACAGCCTGGGCCTGGTCCTCGGCTACAGCTACGCTGGCTCGCCCGTCATCCAGCCTGCCGCGCGGCCGGCCACCCAGGCGGACTCGATGAGCTACACGCCGACCGCCGAGCCGGGGGCGCGGCTGCCGCACGCGTGGCTGCCCGACGGCTCGTCCCTGTACGACCGGCTCGGCCCCGGCTTCACGCTCCTCGGGCCGACCGAGCCCGCGGCGCCGCTGGCCGCCCGCGCCCGCGCGCGCGGCATTCCGCTCACGCTGCTCGAGCCGCCTCCCGGCTACCCGTGGCGCGAGGAGTTCCTGCTCGTCCGGCCGGACCAGCATGTCGCGTGGCGAGCCGGCGATCCCGCCGAGATAGACCTGGACCTGGCTACCGGATTTCCGGCGCGGGAACGAACTGGCGCCATCGCCGGTCAGGAGCCGACACCGGAGAGCAATCCACGCCCATGAAGACAGCGGCCCGGGCTAACGCTGGCTCCGCGCCTCCGCAACCGTGAGTTCCGCGGCGGGATCGGCTTCGAGTCGCTCGTCCGGGATCGGCTCACCACTGCGAACCGAGAAACCGTAGGTTCCCTCGTCCAGCCGCTTCAGCGCCCGGTCCAGGGCCGCGAGCCGGTCGCGGAGGCTCTCCGCCACGGCGTCGTCCATTCCCTCCGCGGTCAGCGGCTGAGCGGCGTCGGAGATGTCCAGGGTGTCCGCCTCGGCCTCGCGGTCTTCCGTTCCGGCTCGCCTCGTGTCGCTCAGCAACTGCTGGACTTCGGCCCGCTCGGCGACAAGCAGCGCGCGCGCCCGCTCCTCATCCATGAGCCCTCCTGGTCATCATGTCTCATACCCGACAATCACCTGCATACCGCCGTCGGCTACTGGCCGCTGTCCCAAGATTGTCGCACTGGCCGCCGCGCTGGCTCGGAGGGCCTCACAAGGGCTTGCGCATCAGCTTGCACACGGCAACCGCGCCAGCAGGTCGCGCATCAGGTCGCCCGCCTCCGAGACGAACCTCTCCGTGGCCGCCAGTACGTGCAGACGCTGGGCGACCTCGTCGACTTCGGCCAGGCCACGGCGCCACCGGCCCGCGCGCCACAGCGCCGACCCGACGGCCCGGCAGATCAGCAGTTCGGGCACGGCGTTGATCTCAGCGGCATCCAGCCGCACGACGCCGGTAAAGCCGCGCATGAGGGCGGTGGCCCGGCCCGGCCAATCCGGTCCTTCCAGCGCGCCGCAGAGCGCGAGCGCGGCGACAAGGTCTTGCACCCGGTAGTCAGCGCCGGCGATCTCGAAGTCGATCACTCCGGTGAGCTCGCCCGACCGCTCGTCGACTAGCACGTTCGACGGGCCGACGTCGCCGTGCACGATCTGAACCGGGAGATCACCCGCCGCGGACTGATA
>JASHUE010000607.1:0-7772 GCA_030040195.1 Streptosporangiaceae bacterium
CAGCCTGGGCCGGGGCAGTGTCGATGGTCCGACTTCGTCCTGCAGGGAGCTGACCTGCGGCATCGGGAGTCTTGAGGTTCGTCATGCAACGAGCCTCTGGTCTCCGGTAACCGGAGAGTCAAGCCGGTTGCCGGGCGGATCCGGGTGCTCAGGCCGCCGCCCGGTGCCGCGCCGTGGCCGGGGCGGTGCCGTTGCCGGCCTTGTCCACGCCCGTTACTGCCATGTACCCGACCGCGATGAGTATCGGGATCGTCAGCACGAGGGCGACATGGCCGCGGCCCCAGTCCAGGCCGCCGAGGGAGCGCGGCACGCCGAGCCAGTCCGCGATCGAAGCGCCGAGCGGCCTGGTGATCGTGTAGGCAAACCAGAAGGCGAGCACCGGGTTCATCCCCAGGCGCCAGGCGACCAGCGGGATCAGGATGACCACGAAGAATATGACCGCGGAGCGGAAGTAACCCTGCTTCAACGGCGTGGCGACCAGATCGCCGAGCGCGGTTCCGAGCGCGAACGTGGCCATGACCGTCGCCCAGTAAAAGGCCTCCCGGCGCCATGTCGTGATGCTGTGAATCGACAAAGTGCCCTCGGCTAGGTACCAGGCGACAAAGATCACGGCCAGGCAGACCGCGTAGAGCAAGGTCGTCTGCCAGTACGGCATGCCTACCACCACGTGCAGTCCGTCGGCCGCCTGCGTGCCCGTCACACTGACCGCCACGACCGCGAGCCAGTAGACCCAGGTCATGTACCGCTTAACGCTGAACTGCCAGACCAAGGCGCCGATTAGCAGCACCGCGCCGATGGCTCCGGCCTTGATCGTGTGGTATTGCGCGTAGAGGAAGTCGGATGTGGCCTCGCCCATGCCGGTCGACGCGACCTTGGCGATCCAGAACCAGACGGTGATCTGCGGAACCTTGGTCACGGCCAGCCGCACCGTCTGCGCGCCCAGCCTGCCCTGGACTTCTCCGGTCGCCATGGGGGTCAGGATGCCATAGCCAGCTGAATGCACCCCTCCGCTCGCGAGAACTCCCTTGCGCTGACTTGCCGTCAGGATTGGCTCAGCGTGATCAAACCGTTCCTGAACCCGGACCAGGACAGTTCCGCATCGGGGGTTTGCGCGTGGAGATCGCGGAACTCGGCCAGGAAGAAGCTGACGTCGTCCAGGGTCCAGCGCAGCCGGTACACGGCGAGCGCCTCCGGGCTGACGTCGCGCCCGGTCAGTTCGGTGTAGCGGGCCGCCTCCCGGTCGTCCTCCGACAAGACCCACCAGAGGTCACGCTCGGGCGGCGCGAGCCCTACGGTGTCCCAGTCGACCAGCGCCAGCCGCGACCCGATCCTGATGAGGTTGCCCGGATGCGGCTCGCCGTGAGTGACGGCCAGGCTCCGGCCATCACTGCTAACCCGGTCCACCAGTGCGTCGAATCTGGCCAGCGCGCGGGAAAGGTCCTCGGCGTGCTCGCGCAGCGCTCTCCTGGCCGGCTCGGCGTACGGGCCGCCTCGCCACGGGTCACCCAGTTCCCTCAGTGCGCTGGTAAGCGCATGCCGCTCGGCCAGTCCCAGCCCGCGGACCGGCACGGACCCGGTGTCGATGGTCGCCGTTGACTGGTGAAGCGCGGCCAGCATGCTCGTCAGGAGGGATCGCTCCGTGCCGGTCAGGACGTCGCCGAAGCTGCCGGGGACGCCGTCGGAATACGGGTAGACGGCCACCGCGTGGCCGGAGCCGAGCCAGGCGACGGCGCGCCCGGCGCGGGTGCGTTCCGGCGCGACGACGAAGTCCAGTTCCGCGGTTGTAGCCAGGCTGGCCGCCGTCTCCATCGCGGCCTCGAAGTCGCCGAGGGGGCCGTCATTCCCGGCCCGCTCGGCCACCGTGACGAACCAGCGCGACCCGGCCTGGTCGACCGCCCGCCAGTGGTAACCGCCGAACCCGACCGGCAGGTACTCAAGGCCGGATGCCTCAAGCCGCCACTGACCGGCCAGGATCGCGGCAAGTTCGTCGTCCTCGACATTCGCCGGGGGCTCGTGCACGGGCCGAGATTACGGCAATGGTGTCGATCCGTGCTCAGGACGCCGGCGGCGGAGAACTACTGGCCGACGGCTCGCGGAACGGCGAGACCTCGGTCGTTGGCTCCGATGCCTTCGACGGCCCCGCCTGGCACTGGCCGAAACGCTAGCCGGAGGCCGGAGTCGGTGGACGAAGAGGTCGGCCGATCCTGCATCCTGTAGTACATGTCTGAACTCGCGCCGGCTGCCGTCCGCACCCCGGCGCCAGCCGCCCGGCGGGCCAGCAGGCGCCTGCCGACCGCCGACAGCGTCTGGTGGCTCGCGCTGGTGGCCGGCCTGTTCAGCTGCGCCCAGCTCGTCTTCGTCGTCCCGCACCTGGGCCTGAGCTGGGATGAGACGGTCTATATCAGCCAGCTGAGCGTGCACGCGCCGGCCGCGTTTTTCGACCCGGCTCGCGCCCGCGGGGTGCCGCTGCTCGTTGCCCCGGTCACCCTGCTCACTGGCTCGGTCGTCGCTCTGCGGATCTACCTGGCCGTCGCCTCGGGTATCGGCCTGTTCCTGGCCCTGCTGACCTGGCGCGGCCTGCGCCCGGCCTGGATACTCGCCCTGGCCGCGGCCGTGTACGGGACCCTGTGGGTGGCCCTCTATTACGGGCCGCAGGCAATGCCGGATGAGTGGGTCGCGTTCTCGGCGCTCGCCGCGGTCGGGTTCTTTCTACGGGCCACCGGCGCCCTCGGCTGGCCGGGGGCGGGCAGGCCAACGGTGCCAGCCAGCACAATCCAGCCCCCCGACGCTGCGCAGGCCGGGGCCGCTGACCAGGCCGGAACCGCTGACCAGGCCGGGGCCGTTACCGATGCTGGCCCCGCCGCACAGCCTGGCACCGTGACCGTAGGCCGGGACCTGGGGACCACCACGAGCCGGGGCCAGTTCGCGGCCGCCACCGGAGCGCAGCCGGCCGGACCCGTGGCGTCGGGACCCGGCCGACCCGGAGGCGGCCTGTCCGGGCCCGGCCCGGTCGGGCTCGCCGCCTCGCCGGGCACACTGAGCTGGCGCTGGCTGGCCGGGCTGGCTGGATGCGTCGCCATCGCGGCCCTCGTCCGCCCCGGCGATGCGGTGTTCCTGTCGGGCGCCCTGGTGCTTGCGGTCCTGGTCGTGAGGGCGTGGCGGCGATGGCAGCTCGTCGTGGCCATCGCGGCCGGCCTGGCAGCGGGGTGCGCGGAGTGGGTCGTGGAGGCCTACCTCAGGTTCGGCAACCCGCTCCACCGGCTTCACCTGGCCGGAGCCGAGCAGGGCGGGTTCGGGTTCCACCTGGCCTTCTGGGATGAGTTCAAGGCGGTGAACGGGCCTACCCTGTGCCGGCCGTGCACCGTCGCCGTCCGGTACCCCGAGCTCAGCTTGTGGTGGATCGCGCTGCCGTTCATTGCGCTGCTCGGGGTGCTGGTAGCCCGCCGGGCGGGCCGGATGAGCACCGCCCTGCTGCCGGTGCTCTGCGCGGCGGCACTGGCGTTCCAGTACCTGTTCCTGATCAACTACGCGGCCCCGCGCTTCCTGCTGCCCGCCTACGCCCTGGCCGCGATCCCGGTGGCGGACGCGCTCGGCTGGCTGCTCACCGGCGTCCGCAAGGACATCCTGCCGATGACACAGGTTGCGGTGTTCCTGGCGATCGTGTTCCAGATCCTGGTCCAGCAGGTGGTGCTCAGTCACCAGGTGGCGGAGAAGGCGGTCTACTTCGGTGATTTCCAGCGGATCGCCACGGACTTGCACCGGCTGGGCGTGCAGGCCCCATGCCTGATCAAGGGCGGCCAGTACATTCCGATTGCCTACTACGCGGGCTGCGGCTCGGCGGGCACGATGCCGAATTCGTCGCGGTCAGAACACCTCGTCTACCTCCTCAACAAGGGCGGCCAGCTGCCGGGCTATGCGCGCGGCTGGACTCCTTACCCGCTGCCCGGAATCCGCACGGAGAGCCTCCGCTATACGGCGTATGTGTCCAAGTAGGCCCGGCTAACACAGCCGTGCGGCCCAGTCCGACTGGTGCGTCTCGATGTAGCTCGCTGACTGCCCCCAGTACTCGCCATGGCCCTCGGAGTACAGCCGGGCCCACGGCTGCTCGCCGGTCGCCGAGGCCCGGCGGAGCAGATCGTACATGGCGCGAGTGCGGACGCCGAGCAGCCGGGCCAGATTCTGGCGCTCTGCCCGGGCCACGCCGTAGCCGTCGGCGAGTGCGCGAATGCGCGACCCGTCGGCCACGGGGTCGCCGCCCGCTTCGAGCGGCACGAACCCCTTGATCGCGTAGGCCAGGTCCCAGAGCCGGGAGCCCGGTCCGGCCGCGTCCCAGTCGATGAACACCCACCGGTCGCCGTCCATGACCATGTTCCATGGCGCCAGGTCGTGATGACAGATGAGGTCCTCGCGGTCGGGCGGAATCGCCGTGCACCATCGCGCGCCGACCGGCGGGCTGAAGCTCTCGCTGGCATCGTGCAGGTCCCGGATCATGCGGCCAACTCGATACAGGCCCTGCGCGTCGAAGGGAGCCAGCGAGTGCGCCAGCGGGCCGGGGATGTATTCGATTACGTGACGGCCTGAGTCATCGCGGCCCAGCGTCCGCGGGACCATGGGCAGGCCGGCCGCGTTGAGGTGAGCCAGCAACGCTTCCACGGCCGGGGTCTGCGGCCCGGCCGGCTTGCGCACCGTGGCCCCGACGCGGACCACCTTGGCCGCGACATTCCCGCCTGGCAGGATCTCCTCATCCGGCTTCACCCGGTCATTGTCCGGCACAATACCCAGACAAGTGCTTGCCCTTGCCGCCAGACACGTACTCGCCCCGCCGGGCAGAAGCGGAGGTCGACGTGCGACCTGACACGCTCGGGCCGTTCCCGCTGAACGCGGTGACATCCGGTGACTGCCGCAAGCTCATCCTCGACCTGCCCGATGAGTCCGTGGACATCGTCGTGACCAGCCCGCCGTACTGGGGTCAGCGCACCTCCGAGGCGAACGGGGTGGAATCCGACCCGCGCCGTTACCTCGCCGCGCTGACCGAGATCTTCGCGGCCATGCTCCCGAAGCTGAAGCCATCCGGCATCGCCTGGGTCAACCTCGGCGACGCCTACAACACGCCGGTGAACTGGCGTCAGGAGGACCGCGCCTACAGCACGCTCGGCCCCAGCCGTTCCGGCCTCCGCCCTGACAACTCCGCGTACACCAAGCCGCGCTACAGGCGGCGCGCCTTCGCCGACCAGAGCGAGCCCTGGCTGGCCTACGGCAACCTGCTTGCTCTCCCGTATCGCCTGGTCATCGGGCTGTGCGACGCCGGCTGGCTGTTCCGGGGAGAGGTCATATGGCGCAAGCTGAACCCCATGCCGGAAGGCCGGTGCCGTCGGCCGCATCGTCAGCATGAGGCGATCTACCTCTTCGCGCGAACGCAGCAACACCGGTTCCGCGCCACCCCGCCTGTTGCCTCGGTGTGGGACTTCGGCAACGAGCGGCTGGGCGGGCTCAGGCACTTCTCCCGCTTTCCCGAGCAGTTGCCGCGCCGGTGCATCGAGGCATACGGCGCGGCCGGGCCCGACGTCGTCGTCCTGGACCCGTTCACCGGCTCGGGCACCACCGGCGTCGCCGCACTCGCCGCGGGCTGCACGTTCGTCGGCTTCGAGATCGACGGCGAGCAAGCGCGGGCAGCCAATGACCGGCTGCGGACGGCGCGCGCCCGTTAGCGACGCCGGCCACTTTAACCCCTCGTTCCCCAAAATTGGCGTTTCCAAGAGCCGACTCCGCCGAGCGCTGCCATGCTCTGTCAGGGAGGTTCCGGCCGTGCTCGCCGCCCATGAGGGGAACGAGGGGGCGCCGCGGCCGAGCGGAAGGAGAGGTGCGGCGCAGTATGGAGGAAGCCACGCGACGGCGGCGTCCGGCTGCCGCGGTCTACAGCCGGGGCCGACGATCCGAGGGCTTCCGGCGGTCGTCCCGCGGAGTCATGCGCCACATAACCACGCTCGCGGTCGTTTCTGTAGCTTCGGCAGGCGTCGTGCTGGCGCTGTCCGCGGCAGGCAGGCTTACCAGCGCTAATGCCAGTACCAACCCGACGCCCACGCCGGGTTCGAGCACCACCTCGGCACCCACCCCAAGTTCCAGTCCGACTTCGACGCCCACCCCGACGCCAAGCCCGACGCCGTCGCCGACCCCGTCACCCAATGTCGCGCGCGGCTTTGCCGGGACTGACGCCGTGGGTGCGCTGTTTTTGATCAAGAAGGGCGGCAAGCTGGACCACTTCTGCACGGCCGCCGTCGTGCGCAGCCCGCAGGAGGACCTCGTCATCACGGCCGCACACTGCATCTGGGGCAAGTCGCTCGGCCCGAAGGGCGACGTGATATTCGCGCCAGGCTGGCACAGCGGCAAGTTCCCCGAGGGCCGCTGGACAGTGATGTCAGCCCTTGTGGACAGTAACTGGAAGAAGGACAAGAACCCGAACGACGACGTGGCTTTTCTCGTCGTGAGCTACGGACACCAGAAGATCCAGAAGTTCACCGGCGCCGAGACGGTCGAGACGAGCACCCGGCTGCCCCAGACGGTTCAGGTGATCGGCTACCCGGACAGCACCAGCGAGCCAGTCCAATGCGCCGGAGCCGCCAACCCGCTCCTGGACCACAAGAACCTGCATCAACTGGTATTCGATTGCGACGGGTTCACGGACGGCACGAGCGGCGGGCCGTTCCTGATGCGCGTGAACAAGTCGACCGGAGTGGGCGAGGTGATCGGCGTGATCGGTGGTTACCAACAAGGCGGCGACTCACCGAACGTGTCGTACTCATCACAGTTCCTTACCAACGTCACCGACCTGTACAAGCAGGCAATCAGCTAGCAGGGTGAGCCTGGCACGCGCCGAGCGGCGGCCTCGTGAACTCATCGCCGCCCAGCGCGGGTTGGTGGCTGCCCTCTCTAGGGGCGCGCCCGCCGGGGGAAACCGCACGGGCCGCGGGAGAGAGGAGACGCCATGGACAGGGCGTCGGCTGAGGCGCTGCTCGGTCGGCTTCACGATGCGCAAAATCACTTCTACGGAGGCGGGGACAGCGCCGGGCTGCGTGATGTGCTCGTGCCCGACGTCACCTGGACGATCCCGGGCAGCAACGCCATTGCGGGTACCTACCGCGGGCTCGATGCGGTGCTTGACTACTTCAATCGGCGGCGGGAGATCGCCAACTCGACGTTCAGGATGCAGCGCCGAGATGTCCTGGTCGGAGCGGGCAGCACGATCGCCGCGTTGACCGATGGCACCGCGGTCATCGCCGGCCGGCGCCGCGACTGGTCAACGGTCGGGCTTTACGAGGTACGTGACGGCCTCGTCGCCGCGTGCTGGCTGCTGCCGCTGGACGCCGCGCAGTTCGACGCGATCTGGGCCTGATCGCTGATCGCCGCGTAAAGAGGCTCGCTGGTTGCCCGCAGCTAGCCCGACCGCGGTACCAGGCGGATGACCGGCAGCTGGCGATCGGTCTTTCGCTGGTACCCGCCAAACCGGGGCGCCGCGGCGGTGATCTGCTGCCACGCCTGCTCACGCTCCGCGCCGTGCAACTGGTCGGCAGTCACCGGAATCGTACGGCCGTCGACCTCGATCGTCACCTCGTCCGGATGGGCGGCGATGTTGTGATACCAGGCTGGGTTGCGCGCCGCCCCGGCCGCGGACGCCACGATGAGACGGCTGCCGTCCGGGCCGGGAAACCAGCCGACCGGGTTGGTGCGCTCGTTGCCGGTCTTGGCGCCGATAGTGGTCAGGATCAGGGCGTTGA
>JASHUE010000608.1:0-3906 GCA_030040195.1 Streptosporangiaceae bacterium
GGCCGGAGCGTGCGAGTCGACGATGCAGAGGCGGACAGCTGGCTGGCCGGGAAGACCGTTCTGGTCACCGGCGGTACCGGGTGCATCGGCTCAGTGCTTCTCGGCCAGATCGCCAGCCATCAGCCCGCCCGCCTGGTGTCGGTCAGCCGCGGCCAGACCGACCGCTGGCCGCGGCAGGACGCCGCCGAATACCTGACCGCGGACGTCGGCGGCCGGGCCGGACTGGCGGCGATCTTCAGCTCGGTGCGGCCGGACCTGGTGTTCCACGTCGCCGCCCAGCGCGACCCGGGCCTGGCCGAACGGGAAGTGCGCCAGACGGTCATCACGAACGTCCTGGGCACCAGCAACGTCATCGAGGCGTGCGCCGAGTTCGGCGTGGCACAGCTAGTGGCCGCGAGCACCGGCAAGGCGCTCCGGCCGTACTCACGCGAGGTCTATACGGCCGGCAAGAGGGCGGCGGAGTGGCTGCTGGCCAGGGCGGCGGCCAGGAACGACATGCTGGTGTCGGCGAGCAGGTTCACGCACGTCGTCAACAACTCGATCGTCCGCGACAAGCTGCTGCGGTGGGCCGCGGACGGGGTCGTCCGGCTGCATGACCCGCACACGCTGTTTTACGCCCAGTCGGCACTCGAGTCGGCTCAGCTCATGATGTGTGCCGGCCTGCGGGCCAGGGACGGAGAGCTGCGGGTATCGGCAATCAATGATCTGGGCTGGCCCATCAGCCTGCTCGACCTGGCCGTCGGCACGCTGCTCGAGGCTGGCTCGGAGAGTCCCGTCTACTTCAGCGGCCACGACCCGGGGTATGAAAGCGAGCCGTTCCCTGGCCTCTACGACCCGGCCACAGCAGGAGAGGTTAGCCCGCTGCTGAGCGCGTTCGAGGCAGCCGGGGCGACGCATGACCAGGATCTGGGCATCGATACCTTCACGATGCTGCTCGATCTCGGCAAGTCGCCGGAAGAACTGCCCGCCAGCCTCGCCCTTGCCTGCCGCGAGGGCGACCCCGGCCGGGTTCGTGCCGCGCTCGACGAGCTGTCCTGGCAGCTGTTCGACGCCGCGCTGGCGGCGCTGCCGCGCGAGACACTCATCCGGGCGGCGGCCCGCACTGAGCGGTACGCCGGCGAGCTCAGCTGTGACCACGCCAGGATGCTGGCCGGGATCCGGGCGCATGTCGGAGCTGGCCAGCCCGAGATGGCGGGACCGGGAGCGATTCGCCGATGACGGGCTTCAATGATCTCCACGAGTACGCCTCGGCGCCCAGGGTCACCTCGTTGCGGCTCTCGCCTGACGGCACATGGCTGGCTCTCGCCGTGCAGACCGCCGGCGAGACGCCGGCCAAGTACCTGACGAGCGTCTGGCGCGTCGGCACCGAGCCGGGCAGCACCCCCGTCCGGCTCACGCGCAGCGCCGAGGGCGAGGGCGGTCCCGAGTTCCTGCCGGACGGGTCGGTCGCGTTCGTGTCCAGGCGTCCCGACGGTACCGCGGCGAACGGGCCGGATAAGCCGGCCGCCAAGGACGCCAAGCCCGGATTGTGGCTGCTCCCTGCGGGCGGCGGCGAGGCCAGGCGGATCGCCGCGCCTGGCGGCGGCGTCGAGGCCGTGGCGGTCGCTCGCGACGCAGGGACGCTGGTCTATTCGGCGCCGACGTTCCGCGGGACGGCGGCAGGCGACGACGACGCGGCGATGCGCAAGGCGCGTTCGGACGCGGGCGTGTCGGCGATCTTGCACGAGTCGGGTCGGCTCCGGTACTGGGATCACGACCTGGGGCCCGAGCAACTGCGGCTGCTGGCGGCCGAGGTGCCCGCCCCGGCCGGCGCGGGCGAGGACGCCGATGCCGGACTGGCCGAGCCGCGAGACCTGACGCCCGACCCTGGCCGGGCGCTTGACGAGCAGAGCTTCGACCTGACGCCCGACGGGCGCGCGGTAGTGACCGGCTGGATCGTGCTCGAGGCCAGCGCGGAGGAACGCGCCGAGGTCACGGTCATAGACGTGGCCACCGGCGAGCGGCGGACGCTGCTGTCCGGGACCGGCCTTGACTACGAGAGCCCTCGGGTCTCGCCCGACGGTCGCCTCGTGATTGCCCGGCGGACCGAGCACGAGACCTACGACCATCCTGCGGACGTGACGCTCGTCGCGACGCCGCTGGCGGCCGGGGAACCACGAGAGCTGCTGGCCGGGTTCGATCGGCATCCCGGCGAGGCGGTCTGGGCGCACGACTCGGGCTCGGTGTTCTTTACCGCCGATCACGAGGGCCGCAGACCCGTGTTCAGGGTCGACCTGGCGTCGTCGGAGGTGACCAGGCTCACGCCGGATCACGGCGCGTACGAGAGCCTGTGTCCCGCGCCCGATGGCCGCAGCCTCTACGCGCTGCGCTCGGCCTACGACGAAGCTCCGGCGCCTGTCCGCATCGACCTGGAGCAGCCGGCGGCCGAGCCGGCCCGGCTCAACACCCCTGGCGCAAGATTCGAGTTTCCCGGCCGCCTCGAGGAGGTCTCGACGCAGGCCGCGGACGGGACCACGATCAGGGCCTGGCTGGTTCTGCCCACGGAGGCGACACCCGACACGCCCGCCCCGCTCGTGCTGTGGGTGCACGGCGGCCCGGTGGCCAGCTGGAATAGCTGGTCCTGGCGCTGGAATCCCTGGCTCCTCGCCGCCCGCGGCTATGCCGTGCTGCTGCCCGACCCGGCCCTGTCGACGGGCTACGGCCAGCACATGATCGAGCGCGGCTACACGGGCTGGGGCGCCGCGCCCTTCACCGACGTGATGGCCATCACCGATGCGGTGGCGGAGCGGGCCGAGATCGACTCGGGCAGGACGGCGATGATGGGCGGCTCGTTCGGCGGCTACATGGCCAACTGGATCGCCGGCCACACCGACCGGTTCCAGGCGATCGTCAGCCATGCGAGCCTCTGGGCCCTTGACCAGATGTTCGGCACCACCGACGGGCCCGCGTTCTGGCGCCGCAGCTTCGGCGACTTCGCGACCCAGCCGGAGCGTTACCTGGAGAACTCCCCGCACCTGCACGCCGACAAAATCGTCACACCGATGCTGATCATCCACGGCGACAAGGACTACCGCGTGCCCGTGGGGGAGGCGCTGCGCCTGTGGTGGGACCTGATCAGCCGGTCCAAGCAGGTCAAGTTCCTCTACTTCCCGGACGAGAACCACTGGGTGCTCAAGCCCGGTGACGTTGAGATCTGGTACGCGACGGTCCTGGCGTTCCTGGCTGAGCACGTCCGCGGCGAGGCCTGGCGGCAGCCCGAGCTACTGTCCTGAGTGGCAAATAGCACATAGTCCTTTAAATGGCTAAGAACGCCCAGCCCGGTTTATGGCGCTCATGGGCTAAAGGCTGATAACTCATATAGGAGATGTTTGCGAGGTCAGGAAGCCTCGCGCTGAGCGCCTCCGCCTCTCCGTTTTGAACGGAGAGTAACCGGGCATTTACAGTGAGTAATTTTCCGTTCTTTATCCTCCTGGCTCGCCCATCTGTGCCGAAATTGCTTACGCACACGGCTAATGCCAGTCAACCAGAGGATTTGGCCGTGCGTCTTTTTTACGTCTGACCACGACGTACCGGCGACAGCAAGGTGAGCACGGCGCTCGCGGGGGGTGAGGGAGACACGCCCCGTGCATGCGCCGCGCTGGAGGGGAGCTGTGAGTTGGCGAGTAACTCAGTTGCGTCCGAGCGCTGGGCATCGGAGACCACGCCGACGCACCTCGTCAGTCAGACCAGGGCGGAATGGGCCACCCGCTACCAGCGAAAGGCCATGGCACTCGACGGCCTGTGCGCGCTGCTGGCCGGGATGCTCGCCTATTGCGTCCGGCTCGGCGATCTCCATTCGCCCGCGCTTTACCTGGCCGCGAGCTGTCTGCTGCCGCTCGGCTGGCTAGCCGTTGTTGCGATCGTCGA
>JASHUE010000609.1:0-12573 GCA_030040195.1 Streptosporangiaceae bacterium
TAACGGACCTCGGCTTGACGTGCCGACTCCAGCGATGTTCCCGGCCGCCTGAGCAGGCCGTTAGCGGCTTTCCCGCTACGGATCTGGCCGGCCTGCCGGCGGTCTCGCTCCTGATTCCCGATCTTCGTGATGATATGCACAATTGCGGCATCAGGTCCGGCGACACTCGGCCGCGCTCCCGCGTGAGCGGGAGCGCGGCACCTGGGCGATCACGCTCGACAGCCTCCTGATCCTGACCTGGATGAGAACGACGGCAGTCCCGGCCTGAGGGCCCCGCCCTCCGGCCCGGTCACGATGATGTCCGTGACCACAACCGCGCCGTCGGTTACCGTCGAAGTCATACTCAGTCGCTGCCGTCGGACGGCAGTCGGCGTTCTGGAGGTTCGCCGATGGACGAGATTGCTGACCGGTTCCTGGAGCTCATCCACGAGTTGGAAGACGTGGCGAGTACCCTGCCTGCGCAGCGCGCGCTGGCCGAGTTCGACGAGACGACCCTGCAGGTCTTCTGGAAGAAGTGGCCGCATTTGTCAGGTTGGGCAGGATCCTTGTGGACGATGCTCTCGGCGGAGTTGGCCGAGCGCGCGGCCGCGCTCGATGACCCTGACCTGGACGAGATCGGCGAGAGCGGTTAGGTGATGGCGAAGCTTCGCGATCTGATGAACACGTCCGTCGTGAGCGCCGCGCCGGACTGCGCGGTCGCAGAGGCCGCGGCCAGGATGGTGGCGGCCAGGGTTGGGTCAGCCGTGATCATGCAAGGTGCGTTCCTGGCCGGGATTCTCACCGAGCGCGACGTGCTGCGAGCCGCGGCGTCCGGTGAGGACCTGCATGAGTCGGTCGTCTCCGAGTGGATGACTCCCGACCCCCAGTCGGCCGGGCCGGACGCGACCGCGGAGGAGGCGGCGCAGATCATGCTGCGGGGCGGCTTCCGCCACCTGCCGGTCGTGGAAGGCCGGCAGGTGTGCGGCGTGGTCAGCTTGCGCGAGTTGTTCGCCGCCAGGATCCGCCGGTAGCCAGGCACCGTAACGGGCCGGCCCGGTCAGGCGGCAGCCAGGTGGTCGGCGAGGATCTTCTCGATGACGTTCTTGGTGTAGGCGGCGTCGTGCGGGTCGTCTTCGAGCGCGCGGACGAGGACGATCATGGCCTTCCAGATAGCCCAGCCACGGCCGCGGACCCAGGTGGCGGCGTCGACCGGCAGCCGCTCCCGGAACACGCGCGTGCTCTCGCCGGACAGGAAGGTCCAGGCGATCGTCGTGTCGCAGGACGGGTCGCCGACGCCCGAGGTGCCGAAGTCGATCACCGCGCTGAGGCGGCCGTCTTGCAGCAGCAGGTTGCCTGGCTGGGCGTCACCGTGAAACCAGACCGGAGAGCCGTCGATGGGGCAGTCAAGAGCCGCCTGCCAGACCTCGGCCGCGAGCGTCGTGTCAATGTGACCCCGCAGCGCGGAGAGTGCGTCCCGCGTCGCATCGTCGTAAACGGTCAGGGGCCCGCCGCGGTAGAAGTTGTGCGAGCCCGGTCCCGGTCCATCGGTCGGGTCGATCCGGTACAAAGCGCCGAGAAAGGTGGCAAGGTCGGCCGCCAGTGCAGGCATGTCCGTGGCCGTTTCCTCGGTGACCGGATCCCCGGCGATCCACTGGTACACCGACCAGGGACGCGGGAAGCCGCAGCCTGGCCTGCCGAGTCCCAGCGGAACCGGGATTGGCAGCGGCAGGTGCGGGGCGAGGAACGGCAGCCAGTGCTGCTCCTTCTCCACCGCTTCCACGTAGTGCTCGGTGCTGGGCAGCCGGACCGACATGGCCTCGCCGAGCCGGAAGGTGGCGTTGTCCCAGCCGTCAACGTCGACCGCGCGCACGGGCAGATGGGCCCATTCGGGGAACTGCTCCGCTACTAGCCGGCGGACAAGATCGACCGTAATATCTGCCTTGCGCACGGCCGGGATTGTCGCATGGCCCCGACGGCGCGCTCCACGGGTTATCGGGCGGCCATCGGACATCATCATCGGCTAGCCGGGCAAGTACTAGCCGGGCAACTGTGCTAGCCAGGCCCCGTGCTAGCCAGGCCCCGTGCTAGCCGGCACTGTGCTGGCCAGCACTGAGGCCGCCGCTCGCAGTGAGCGGTAGAGGAGTTGCTGATCACCGAGGCGGCGCCGAAGTTCGCGCTCGAGCCCGCCGATCGGGACCAGGTTCTGCGGGGCGCGCGGGTCCTTGTGCGGTGCGCTGGCAAACGGCGGCAGCAGCCGGGCGCTGAGGTCGGCCAGGCGCGTGACCTCCGGCACGGGCAGCTCGGCGGAGCACTCAAGCCGGACGACACCCGACCAGGGCGCGCCGGCGGTGCCGGGAAGCTTGAGGTACCAGGAGTTGCGCCGCCAGGACGTGCCCATCGTGAAGGCGGGCGTGCGCTGCCCGGGATCGAGGACGCCCACTACTGCCGCCTGTTCGGACGGCAGGTAGGTGGTGTGGTGGGTCTTGATGAAGCCGATCGTGCGGTCCAGGTGCGTGCGGCCGCGCAGCGGGCCGTCGACGAAGAGCAGATCGTTCGCGTCGGGGTTCTCCTTCCGGAACAGCAGGGCCAGCTGGACCTCGGCATCACTGAGGCGCTGCTGCAGGGCGAGGGAGAGCTGGTCAAGGCCGGATCCGGCTGCGCGAACGGCCGGGTAGTCGCCGTGGCGGCTGGCGAGGCCGGCGGCGTCCGGCGCCGCGGTGAACAGGCCGCGCTGAACGGCGACCTGGCTGATGCGGGCCGATCCGTTGATGCAGACCAAGCCGGCCGCGTAGGACGCGGCGATTCCCGGCGCCGGCTGGGGGTCGGCGCCGTGGACCCAGACCCGGGCGTCGATGCGGCGCACGCCGTCGAGGAACAGCACATTGTCCGGAGGCTCCGCCTGCGTGGAGGGGCTAAGCGGCCGCCACTGGTTGCGCGGAAGCTCCAGGTCGAGGTTGAGCTCGGCGGTGGACTCCTGGAGCGCCTGGCCGCTCATCTCCTCGCCGAACGCCATCCCGTAACCGGGATCCCACGGGTCCACCGAGAACGAGACGGCAGCCGGCGCCGTCGTCACGAGGCTTCCCTGACGATCGTGGACGTCGCGCCCGTGCGGCTGACCACGAACCTGACCGGCACGCGGGCGGCCAGCTCGCTGACATGCGTGATAACACCCACCATGCGATCTGAGTCTGCCGCGAGTCGCTCTAGTGTGCTGGCAACCGTGTCCAGCGTGTCGCTGTCGAGGGTGCCGAAGCCCTCGTCGAGGAACATGGAGTTTAGCTCGCGCCGGCCAGCCGACAGGCCGATCACCTGCCGGGACAGGGCTAGCGCCAGCGCGAGCGAGGCCTGGAAGGTTTCCCCTCCCGACAGGGTGTGCACGGGGCGCTTGGTCGCCGCGTCGGCGTAGTCGATCACGACCAGGTCATGAGTCCGCTCGTCCTGGTCGAGTTCGTACTGCCCGCCCGACAGCTCAAGCAGCGTCGCGGAGGCCTCGGCGATCAGCGAGTCGAGGGCCTCGCTGCACAGCCAGCTTTCGAACTTGTTCGCCCGCAGCAGGTTGCCCAGCATCGAGGCGACGTCGGCCTCCTGCTTACGGGCCGCAATCTCGTTGTCCAGCCTGTCGGCCTTCTTCCGGTCCGCCCGGATCCGGCCGAGCTCGGCCTCGGCCCGGACTCGCGCCTCGGCCACGACTGCCGGGATCCTCGACGGCGGTTCGACGTCGGTGATGCCGTGCTCGGCGAGCAGGCCGGCCAGCCCGGCGACGGCATCGGCAAACCGCTGCCGCAGTTTGTCGGCGGTCTCGTTCAGCTCGGGGAGCTGCTGTTCGCGCTGGTTTCGCTCGGCCGCGGCCCAGTCCGTGAGCGTCGTCCAAGCCGCCGCAAGTCCCTGGCCGGACGTCCCGACGGTCGGCGCGCCGAGGCTGACGAGCCGGTCGCGGTCGGTTCCGAGCGTGGCCCAGGCCTGGTCCTCGGCTGCGGTCAGGGAGGCGCGCGCCTTTTCCGCGGCCGCGAGTTCCGTCTGGAAAACAGTGGCCTGCGCGCGAGTGGTGGCGACCGCCTCGTCGGCCGTGGTGATGGCGTCGAGCCACGCGGTCAGATCGGCCTCGGGCGGCGTGTCGGCCATGACCTCGGCCGCCCGGTCCAGCCGGGCCTGCGTCCGATCAAGGTCGGACTTGGCCGAGGCCGCGGACTTCGCTGCCTCATGGCGTGCATTCCCGGCCTGCTGCTGCGCCTTCCTGGCCGCATCCAGCGAGGCCCTGGCCACGCTCACGCTGGCCGGAGTCTCGTGCGGCGGGAGGATCTCGACCCGCTGGCGGCACACCGGGCAGTCCTCACCGACGTGCAGCGTCTCGGCCAAGTCGGCCGCCGCGTGCGCGCGCTGCGCGGTCTCCAGCGTCTCCTGGGCGCGCGCGAGCTCGAGGTCGGCTCCCCTCAGTTCAGCCACGAGCCGCTCTTCGCGGCTGGTGCTGGCAGCCAGTGCGGCCTTCTGCTCCCCGGTCTCGGACTCCAGCTCGCGGCGAAGGGAGTGGTACCCGAGTTGCTGCTGTGTGGCCGCCTTGTCCGGCAGTTCGGAGCGGACCCGAGCTGCCTCAGTCGCGGCTAGTTCCCCTTCATCACGACGAATCCGGCAGTCCGCGACCAGCGAATCGGCCACCGCAATCTGTTGCGCCAGATCCGGAACCTCGGCCGGCATGGACAGGGCCGCGAGCAGGCGTGCCTCGTTCTCCTTGTCGTTGGCCATCTGGCGGGCGGCGGCGGCCTGGCGGTCAAGCTCGATCAGCTCGGCCAGGCTGGTGTCGACGGTCTGACCGAGCGTGGTCAGGGCGGCCAGGCGGGCTGCCGCGGCCGTCTCCGCCTCCTGAGTCGCTTCCGCAAGCTGGTCCCTGGCCTGCTCGGCGACCTGGCGCAGGTCCTCGGCGCGTTCGGCGCGGACGCGGGCGCGCTGGCCAATCTCCTTGTAGACGCCGAACGCGAGCAGTTCGACGAGGAGCTTCTGCCGGTCGGCCGGGTTCGCGCGCAGGAACTCGGAAAAGCTGCCCTGCGGGAGCAGCACCGACTGAGTGAAGTGCTTGTAGCTGAGGCCGAGGAGTTCCTGAACCTTCAGCTTGACCTGATCGGGGCCCTCCGCAAGCTGCTCCACGCTGGCCTCGAGCATTGCCGGAAGCGGCGCGTCCCCCGGGATCGACGGGTCGAGGCGCTCGAGGCGGGCGGCCTTGGTAGTGACGTTGTTCCGCTTGTCGCGCTGCAACTGGCGGGCCGCGACGTAACGCTCGCCTGACAGTTCGAAGATCAGGCTGACGTTGCATGTGTTAGTCGAGGGGGCGAGTGCGTTGCGCACCTCTTTCTCGTTGTCCCAGCGGGGGACCGTGCCGTACAGCGCGAAGCAGAGCGCGTCGATGACCGTGCTCTTTCCCGACCCGGTCGGACCGACGAGCGCGAAGAAGTCGACGTCGGTGAAGTCGATCTCGGTCTCGTGCCGGTAGCTGCCGAAGCCGTCGAGGATGAGCCGGAGCGGTCTCACGTCCCACCTCCCCTTGTCCGGTCCCGCGACTGCACCAGTCTGGCGTAACGTACGGACACTCGCTCGGATACCACGTCTGTCGGGACGTTCCTGCCCGCGAGAGGGAACGAAGCCGGGTCAGCGGGAGCCCAGGAACGTACGGATGGCCAGGATCCAGGCAGACGGGTTGTCGAAGTGGGCCATGTGCGCCGAGTCCGGCACCTCAACAAGCACGCTGCCGGGGACCTCGGCGTGCAGCCGCCGGGCGACGCCGACCGGGAACCCCATGTCGTGGCGGCCCTGCAGCACAAGGACAGGCCCGCCCCACGTGGTCAGCACGCGGGCCGGATCGTCCGGGGCGGCGCGCCGGAGCAGCCCGGCCCCATACGGCGCGTTCCAGTCGCTGGAGAAGCGCACGTTGCCGAGAACTTCATGCCACTCGTCGAGTCGGCCTAGTTGCCAGACGTCACGGGGAGCTCCGCCGAAGGCCATGGCCCGGCTGAGTGCGCCGTCGGGAGCGTCTGGCCCGGTCAGCGCCGGGTCGGCGAAGTCGATCTCGGTGCACAGCGCAGCCCGCTCGTGGTAGTCGGCGGACGCTTCGAGTTCGTCCCTGAAGTGCTGGTAGGCGGTGGTGGAGGCCAGGATCACGCTGCGCACGAGGTCCGGGTGCTGGTCGATGACCCGCATCGCGACGCCGCCGCCATAGGAGAAGCCGAGCACATCGGCGCGGTCGGCGCCGAGGTGCCGGGCCAGGGCGGCCACGTCGTCGGCGAGGTAGTCGGGCTGAAGCGCCTCCACCGGCAGGTTTCCCATGGGCGGCGTCCGGCTGCTGTGCCCGCAGCCGCGGAGGTCAAACAGGACGACATGGGCCATGTCGCCGAGTTCGGCGACTGCCGGCAGCAGGTAGGAATGGTCCCAGGTCGGGCCGCCGTGGATCACGAGGAGCACCGGCAGCGCCGGGTCACCGAATCTCCGGACGAACAACTCGACGCCGTTGACGCTGATCATCTGTCCGTGCGGCACCGACCTATAGTGCATCATCGTGTCCGCAGCGGACCCGCCCAGCCGTCCGTCAACGACCGAGCCGGGTCCGGTCGTTCGGCGGCCGTCAATCTGATGGCGCCCTTCTCTCGTGGCCCGGCCTGGCGGGGCACCGCCCCGATGCGGCATCTCGCCGGGCCGCACGGCGATAGCCGCTAGCGGTCGGTCATCTCCTCGAGCAGCTCGGCGAACATGCGCTCGATCCGCTCGTCGCTCACCTTCTGCTCGGCCAGGTAGTCGCCGAACAACTGGACCGGCGAGCGGTCGGCCCGGCTCGGGCGGTCTTGGCCATGGCTGCCAGGCCGTGGCCGGTGGGCCTCGTCGAGCTGGACCTCGAGGGCATTGGGCAGCTTCTCCCTGACGTAGTCGCCGAGGCCGGCGCGGGCCGACTCGGCCAGGATGACCCGCAGGTACGCATCGCCCGCGCGATCACCCTCTTCTATGACCTGCTCAAGCGAGCCTCTCAGGGTCTTGAGCCGGCGGCCGCCCGCAACCTCGACCCGGCGTGCGTCGGCGCGCATGTCCGGCGCCGCGGTCACGATCAGGGCGCCGGGCTCGTTGGCCTCCTCGCCGAAATCGACCGCGAGCGGTGAGCCCGAGTAAAACGCCGGGCACGGCGCCGGGATCTCCTGCTGGCGGTGCAGGTGCCCGAGCGCCGCGTAGTGTGCGGTCGAGGGGAAGATGCTCGCCGGCACCTCGTATTCGAAGCCGGTCTGCACATCCCGCTCGCCGCCTCCGCGTCGCCCGCCGAGCAGCGTGGCGTGGGCCATGACGATATTCACGCTGTCGGGCGTGAACTGCTCGGTGACCAGCCTGACGATCTCCGCCATGCGACGGGCGTAATCGAGCGCGTGCTCGGACTGCTCATGGAGCAGCAACTCGGCCGCCCGCACCGCGTACCGCTGGGACAGGAACGGCACCGCGGCGACGCTCACGCGCTCGCCACCGCGGGTCGCGAGGCTGAGCGTGCCGCCAGCCCCCGGCGCCTTGGGCGTGCCGAGCATGTGCAGGCCCAGTTCGCCCAGGACCGGCCGGTAGACGCTGTCCAGCAGGCTGGCGTTGTCGTGGTTGCCGGCGATGGCCACGACCTGGCGCCCTTCCTCGCGAAGGGCGAGCAAGGCCCGCATCACCAGTCCCTGCGCCTTCGGGCTCGGGACCGATGTCTCGAACAGGTCTCCCGCGATCAGCACGAGGTCGACGTCCTCGGTCCTCGCGATGCTGATCAGGCTGCGGAGCACCGCCTCATGCTCGTCGTTGCGGTCCCGGCCCTTGAGCACCTTACCGACGTGCCAGTCGCTGGTATGCAGGATCTTCATGTGCTGACCTTCGCTCGGACGTTGCGAAGGTCATTCTTGCAGGCCCGCCGCGCACGTTCCGGCTAGCGCTTGGATGCGGATGACTTAGCCGCCGGTGGCTTGGCTGCGGATGACTTAGCCGCCGGTGGCTTGGCTGCGGATGACTTAGCCGCCGGTGGCTTGGCTGCGGATGGCTTGGCTGCCTTCTTGTTCCCCTTATAGAGGTCGCGCCAGTCGGACTCGGATACGTCGACGTCGAAGCGCTTAGCCGCGGCGCGTATCCGCTTCCAGGCCTTGTCCCGGTCGGCATCGGTGACGCCTTCGACCTGGTCGAAGCGCGCGACCGCGTTGCGGACATGCTTGGCGTCGGTCAGCGGCTCCTTGCGCTCCTTGGGGAAGGCAAAGTCCTTGTCCGGCAGCTTGTCCTCCTGCGCGGTGCTCAGGCCCCGGGCCTGCCTTGGGATCTTCACGCCGTGGGCCCGCTCGCTCTGGACTTCGCGGGCCTTGGTGATGTTCTTCCTGGCGGCTTCCTTCTGTCGGGTGGTCGACATCGCGGCTTCTCCTTTCGACGCGTTGCTGGAAGCTCAAACCTGCCCTACCCGCTGTCTACTGGCGCAATCCGGCGCCGGTCATGACCTGGATGGCTGGCCTTCGGCCACTACGATGCGTAGCGGTCAGGACGTGACCGCAGGACCGGGATCGGCTAAAGCGGAGGTGATCATGGAGGACGAACCGCGGCCGGCGGACTCGTGGGTATCGGCGTCGTTCCCCATCCCGGCGACCGGCTCGGGGCCGCTCAGCGGGGTGACGCTGGCGGTGAAGGACATGTTCGCCATCAAGGGGCATGTCTCATCGTTCGGGCTTGCGCGGTGGCGGGAAACGCACTCGCCGTCGAAGTACACCGCCCCGGTGCTGGCCAGGCTGCTGGCCGCGGGCGCGTCGGTCGTGGGCCTGGCGAAGCTGGACCAGCTTGCGTGGTCGATCGTGGGGAACGTGGGGGAGGGCGTCGCGCCGCTGAACTCCTCTTACCCAGACCGGTTTACCTGCGGCTCGTCTTCCGGGCCGGCCTCGGCGGTGGCTGCCGGGCTGGCCAACGTCGGCCTCGGCACCGACACGGGCGGCTCGGTCCGCGTGCCCGCGGCGGCGTGCGGCCTGTACGGCCTGCGGCCGACGCACGGGCTGATCAGCGCGGAGGGGGTGCTGCCGCTGGCGCCGTCGTTCGACACCGTCGGCCTCATGGCGCGCGAGTTCACGTCGCTCGGGCCGGCCCTCGAGGTCATCGCCGAGATGCCCCCGGCCGGCCGGGCCACCCGCGTGGTGCTGCCGGTCGACGCGCTGGCCGGGGTGAGCTCGGCGACCTCGGACTCGGTCCGGGCGGTGGGGGAGGCGCTGGCCGAGAGCGCCGTCGGCCAGTTGGCCGAGGAGGACCTTGGCGAGTTCTTCAACGGCGACGTCACGGACCTGTTCTCCCGCATCCAGGCCAGGCAGGTCTGGACGGTGCACGGCCCGTGGCTAGCGGCGAACATCGACGCGCTCGCGCCGGATGTGGCGGGCCGGGTGCGGCGCGGGCAGAAACTCAGTGCGACGCCCGAGGAGGAGCAGGGTGCGGACGAGCGGGCGTGGCGGGCGTACACCGCCGCGTTCGGCGAGCGTGTACGCGCCGACACGGTCGTCGTCCTGCCGGTGATGCCGGATCTTGCTCCGTTGCGGGCCGCGTCGGCGGGCGAACTGGCGGAGTTCCGGGTCGGCGCTTTCCGCTTCACCACGCCCGCGAGCCTGTCCGGCCGGCCTGAGCTGGTCATCCCCGTTCGCCACACGGCCAGCGGCAAGCTGGTCGGGGTCGGCGTCCTCGGGTCGGCCGGGGCCGACGCCGAACTGCTACGGCTTGCCAGCGCGGTCTGCCCGGCACACGGTCCGCTGGTCCTCTAGCGCCCGGACGCCCCGACCCTCATGGTCTTGACGAGCGAACCGGGTCAGGGCGTCGAGAGCGGCCACGGCGCGGATGCGATGCCGGCCAGCAGGCTGTCGGCCGCGACCCGGAACCGGTCGACGTCGCCGTAGGTTCTGGCGATCAGCATGGCGCCCTCCATCCCGCTGACGATCATCCGGGCGGCGTCGCGAGAGTCACCAGTGAACTCCAGGCTGCCGTCTTGCCTTCCCTCTTCGAGCACGGCCTCCAGCCAGTTCTCGTTCGCATCGAAGAACCGGATGACCGCGACGCGCATCGGCTGGGGGAGCGTCTGGTACTCGGCCGCGAGCATGCCGCACAGGCACATCTTGTGCTGGCCGAGGAGGCGCAGGTAGAGGCCCGCGTAGTCAGCCAGCTTGCGCGGCGCAGGGCCACCGCCGGAGGCGATCGCAGCCAGCGCCTCGCCGAAGCTCCTGGCATAGCGGTTGATGAGCGCCTCGCCGAGGTCGGCCTTGCCGGCGAAGTGATAGTGCAAGGCGGCCTTGGTGATATGGAGATCAGCGGCGATATCGGCGTAGCTGAACCCGTTGAAGCCGCGCAGCTGGACGAGCGCCTCGGCCGCGTCAAGAATGCGCGAAGCAGTGCCCGGATAGCGCTGTCCGTGCTGTGCAACTGTCGTCATCCGAGCGGCTGAGCCTCCTTGACGCTGACCTACTGGTAAGTCAGAATCTGACTTATCGATAGGTAAGTTTACCTCGAAGTCCGAGCCGGCCGGGTGGCTGCAATGGACAAAATGGAGCATAAGAGTTTCCAGGCCCCAGACGAGAGGCGCCGCCCAGTCAAACACCGAAGCTCACCGGGATTGCCCTGGGGAGGTCGCCGGGGATTCCGCCCGGCAGGTAGGGGATGTCATGGCCAGGAAGATGATCGACTGCCGCAAGGTGCCTAACGAGATTGGCTGCACGCTCACCATCGCCGGCGGCGAGGACGAGGTCCTCGATGCCGCCGCCGCTCACGCGGTCGCCAAGCACGGCCACGAGGACACGCCAGAGCTGCGAGAGATGCTGCGTGGCGGGCTTGAGGATGCGGAGCCGACGCTGGCATGAGCACCGGCGGTGAGCAGGAGCCGGCCAGCACCGCCGAGGTGGTCGCCCAGTTCAACGCGGCCTGGAACGACCACGATCTCGAGGCCGCCATCGCGCTGACGAGTCACGGCTGCGTTTTCGAGGCCACTTCGCCCGCGCCGGACGGCGAGCGCTTCGTCGGCCACGACGCTATTCGGGCTGCCTGGAAGCCGATCTTCGACGACCACGCCAGCCGATTCACCGTTGAGGAGTCGTTCACCGCAGGACCGAGGCTCGTGCAGCGCTGGCGCTACGACTGGGAGAATGGTCATGTCCGCGGCGTCGACGTGTTCACAGTCGAGGACGGCAAGGTGACGCAGAAGCTCGCCTACGTCAAGGGCTAGCCCGGAGTCGGACTGCGCAAAGTCTTGTTCCGGGGATCAAGAGCTCAGAACGGCGGCGGGTCGTCGCGCGCGCCGGGGATCGTCGCGAACGGGTCCGACGGCGCGGCCGGTCCCTCATCGACTCCGGCCCATGCGCCCTTCTCGCTCGGCCTGGTCGCCCACGCCGGGAACGGGAAGTCCACGGCCAGCGGCACCGGAATGTCGGGCTGCGCGATGAACATGGTGCCCGGCTTGGCCAGCATCGCGCGGGCCCGCTGCTGCGGTGGCAGGTAACCGTACTCGGGCCGCTCAGCCTCCGCTGGGTCGAGCCGCCCGGCCACCTTGATCGCACAGTTCGACAGGATGCGCCGCTCGACCTCGCTCGCGGTCTGCTGCGCGCCGATGAGGATCACGCCGAGCGATCGCCCGCGCTCGGCGACGTCCAGCAGGATCTGCTTGATCGGGCTGTCGCCTTCACGCGGCGCGTACTTGTTGAGCTCGTCGAGCACGACGAACATGAGCGGCCGCGCCGTGCCCTGGCGCTCCTTGCTGGCGAACTCGCCCCGCAACGTCACCCCGACCACGAACCGCTGGGCCCGGTCCGGCAGGTTGTGCAGGTCGACGACCGTGACCTGCGCGCGCGACGTCGTAATCGACCGCTCGCCCTTGTGAGCGAGGTCACCGCGGATGAGCGCGCTGAGCGGCTTGACGGCCGACCGGAGCCGCCGCAGCAACGCGTTGATGCTGCCGGTAACCGCGCTCCCGGCGACCCAGCCACCCCTGGTCGCATCGTCGCCCAGCTCCGCCTCGAGTAGCTCGACGAGGTCGCCGAACGACCGGATGATCTTGTCGTTGGCCGGGTCGACGCCCGCAATCTTGATGGCGCCGTCGTGGCCCGTCGGAATGGCGTCGCGCTTGAGCCGCGCGGCGACCTGGCCGATGAGCATCGTGTACTGGGCGCGCTCATCCTCGGCGTCGGCGAAGACGAACGGCAGCAGTTCGTCGGCGCAGAACTCCGCGAGCGTCCAGTAGAACGGGCTAACGGCCTTGTCCCTGGCCGCCACGTCCGGGGTGCCGGACGGGTCGCCAGGCCGTGGTGGCGCAAAGACCCTTACGTTCCGGAACGGGGTCGCCGGCAGTCCCAGTGCCCCATAACGCTCGCGCTGCTCCGGCGCCAGCCTTGAGTTCGCGTAGTCCAGGAAGAGCAGGTCCTCGCCCTTGACCGAGAACACGAGAATCTTCGTGTTGTGCGCCTCTCCCTTGAGCACGCCGCAGCTGGTGATCGAGTGCAGCAGGAACAGCGCGAAGCTGGTCTTGGTAGCGATGCCGGAGACGCCCGAGATACTGACATGCGCGCCTCGGGTGCCGTCCACGAACTCGAAGTTGATGTACACGGGGTTACC
>JASHUE010000610.1:0-3161 GCA_030040195.1 Streptosporangiaceae bacterium
GCGCCGCTCCACGTCAGCGCCCTGGTCACGTCGCCTTCGCTCGTTAGCGGCGAGTAGAAGTGACCGGGCATGACGTAGGGCGGCATGCTGACCGCGGCCCGGATCGCCCGCGCCGTGCGAACGCCGCGCAGCAGGAACCTGCGAGACACGAAACCTCCGATGTCGATGAGCTGGCACGGGCATTGGCCCGGCGGACCGGGTTGAGATGGTACTAGCCCGCCGGCCGCCGCTCCGGCCAGCCGTCACGCGTTGTACTGGTTCTGCGCCGCCACGAGCCCGCGAGTCAGCAACGTCTCGACGGCGTCGGCTGACCGGCCGAGGATCTCCGGCAGCTCCTTACGCTCAGCCGCGGAGAAGTTTCGCAGGACGAAGTCGGCGGCATCCATCCGGCCAGGTGGCCGGCCAATCCCGATCCTGACCCGATGATAGTCACGGGTGCCGAGCGCGGCAGTCACTGAGCGCAAGCCGTTGTGGCCATTATCCCCGCCGCCCAGCTTGAGCCGGATGGTGCCGAAGGGCAGGTCGAGCTCATCGTGCAGGACCAGGATCCGCTCAGGAGGAAGTTTGTAAAACGCCCGCAGCGAGGCGACCGCGCCGCCGGACAGGTTCATGAAGCTCAGCGGCTTTGCGAGCGTCACCGGAACGCCGCGCAGTCGGCCGCTCGCCGCCATCGCCCTGGATCGATCGCGCTTGAACGTAGTTCCGATCTGGGTGGCCAGCAAGTCGGCGCACATGAAACCGACGTTGTGCCGGTTTCCTGCGTACTCCGGCCCCGGGTTGCCGAGGCCGACTATGAGCCAGCGAGCGTCGGCCATGGTCTGCTCGTTGCCAGAACCCTGGGGGTGCGGCCGCAGCCAGCCGCGGGCAAGGTCAGCCAGCGTTCGCGGCGGTGTCACCGTTAGCCTGGCGGGCGGTCTCACCACCGGCAGCCTCAGCCGGTGGAGCCGCGCCCTCGGCTGCGGCGGCAGGCGCGGCCGCCTCGGCCTCAGCCTCGGCCTCGCCGATCTCCGCCTCGAGTTGCTCGGCGCTCGGCGCGGCGATGACGTGCAGTACCAGCGCGTCCGACTCCTCATCCAGGGACACGCCAGGCGGCAGCACGAGGTCGCGCGCGTGTACTGCGTCCCCAATGTCCATGCCCTCGACGTTGACCTCGATGCCGGGCGGGATATTGGTGGCCTCGGCCTCGACCGAGATCTGGATGAGCTGCTGGTCAAGCAGACCGCCAGGCACGATCTCGCCCGCGATCGTCACCGGCACATCCACGGTGACCTTCTGGCCCCGCCTGACGACCAGCAGGTCAACGTGCTCGACCCAGCCCTGGATCGCGTGTCGCTGGATGGCTTTCGGCAGCGCCAGCTGGGCTCCGCCGGGCAGGCCCTCGAGCCGGATCAGCACGTTCGGGGTCCGGAGCGCCATGAGCACCTCGTGACCGGGCAGGATCAGGTGCCTGGGCTTGGTGTGGTGCCCGTAGAGGACGGCAGGGACCTTGCCGTCTCGCCGAACGCGCCGGGCCGGGCCCTTGCCGAACTCCGTGCGCGGCGTCGCGTCGATACGTACCTCGGGCACTGTGGGGCTCCTTGAGATGACAGAGATCCTTGCGAAGTCTACACGGGGCCTCAGGCCTCATGGCCCGCAGGCGCACCTCGGCTGAGGCTCACGGGTGGCGGCCTTAGCTTTGGCCGTCGAACAGGCTGGTTACGGAGCCGTCGTTAAACACCTCGTTGATCGCCCGAGCGATCAACGGCGCGATCGACAGCACCGTGAGCTTGTCGAACCGCTTGTCGTTCGAGATCGGCAGTGTGTTGGTGACGATGACCTCGCTGACCCGCGAGTTCTTCAGCAGGTCGACCGCGGGCCCGGACAATACGGCGTGGGTCGCGGTGACGATGACCTGGGCGGCGCCCTGCTCGAACAGCGTGTCCGCGGCTTTCACGATGGTGTGGCCGGTGTCGATCATGTCGTCCACGACGATGCAGGTACGCCCCTCGACCTGGCCCACGACCTCGAGCACCTTGGCCTCGTTGGCGATGTCCGGGTCGCGGCGCTTGTGGATGATCGCCAGCGGGCAGCCGAGCCGGTCGGTCCACCGCTCACAGACGCGAACCCGGCCTGCGTCCGGCGCGACGACGGTCACCCGCGAGACGTCGAGCTTGTCTTGCAGGTAACCGGCCAGGATCGGCAGCGCGAACAGGTGGTCCACCGGCCCGTCGAAGAACCCCTGGATCTGGGCGGTGTGCAGGTCGACCGCCATCAGCCGGTGAGCCCCCGCGGTGAGGAACAGGTCGGCCATCAGGCGGGCCGAGATCGGCTCGCGACCCCGGCTCTTCTTGTCCTGCCTGGCATACCCGAAGAACGGCGCGACCACGGTGATCCTCTTAGCGGACGCCCGCTTCAGGGCATCGACCATGATCAGTTGCTCCATGATCCACTGGTTGATCGGGGAGGTGTGGCTCTGCAGCACGAACGCGTCCGACCCGCGCACCGACTCCAGGAACCGTACGAAGATCTCGCCGTTTGCGAAGTCGTAGGCCCTGGTGGGAGTGACCTCTATGCCCAGGCAGCCCGCGATTTCCTCGCCTAGCTCTGGATAGCCGCGGCCAGAAAACAGCATCAGCTTCCGCTCGCTGGCCACGGTCTTGCCCGTCACTTCAATTCTCCTCGCCCTGCCGGGCCGTGACCTGGGCCGTTAGGTGCGCGAACGGCCCGACCGTCGCACCAGGCATAATCTCCGTCGATTCGCAGACCGACTGGATGACCGTCGCGCCGGCGCCGACGGTCGTGTCGCGCAGCAGGGTGCCGGGGCCGACGCAGGCGCCGGCGCCGACGACAGTGCGACCTTCGAGCTGCGTACCCGGGCAGATCCGCGCCCCTGGCTCGAGCTTCACATCAACGTCGATCCACGTGGTGTTCGGATCCACGATCGTCACGCCCGCCGCCATCCATTCACCGACGAGGCGCTCGTTGAGCACGCGCCGGGTCCTGGCCAGCTGGGCCTGGTTGTTGACCCCCTGCACCTCGTCGAAGTCCTCGCATCGCGCCGAGCCGACCGGGTGGCCGTCGGCGCGCAGGATCGCCGGCACGGCCGTCAGGTACTCCTCTCCGGCCGCGTTGGCAGCCGGGACCCGCTTGATCGCGTCCGCGAGCAGGTTGCCGTCGAAGGC
>JASHUE010000611.1:0-5097 GCA_030040195.1 Streptosporangiaceae bacterium
GCGCTGGCCCAGGCGGTCGCGGCCGCGGACCGGCCGGTGTTCATCGCCGGGCGCGGTGCCCGCGTGGCCGAGGCCCGCGAGCCGCTCGAATACCTGGCCGACGCGTGCGGCGCGCTGCTCGCCACCTCGGCCGCGGCCAAGGGACTGTTCAAGGGCAACCCGTGGGACCTCGACGTGAGTGGCGGATTCGCCTCGCCGCTGGCCGCCGAGCTGATCAGCGACGCCGACCTGGTAGTCGGCTGGGGCTGCTCGCTGAACATGTGGACCACCCGCCACGGCACCTTGCTGGGGAAGACCGCCACTATCGCCCAGGTCGACATCGACAAGGCCGCCGTTGGCGCGAACCGGCGTATCCACGTCGGCGTGGTCGGTGACGTCGCCCAGACCGCGGCGGCCGTGACGGCCAAGCTCGGCCGGGTGCCGGCCGCGTCCGGCTGGCCCGACACCGGGTACCGCTCCGAGCAGCTGCGCGACCGGATCGCCCGCGAGGTTCGCTGGCGCGACGTGCCGTACGAAGACGAGAGCGACGGGCAGCGGATCGATCCGCGGACGCTGTCGATCGCGCTCGACAACATGCTGCCGGCCGAGCGGACCGTCGCGATCGACTCCGGCAACTTCATGGGTTACCCGAGCATGTACCTGTCGGTTCCCGACCAGAACGGCTTCTGCTTCACGCAGGCCTACCAGTCGATCGGCCTCGGGCTGGCATCGGCGATCGGCGCGGCGATCGCCCGGCCCGACCGGCTGACTGTCGCGGCCCTCGGCGACGGTGGCGCGCTGATGGGGGTCAGCGAACTGGAGACCGCGGTCAGGCTCGGCCTGCCGATGGTGATCGTGATCTACGACGACGAAGCCTACGGGGCCGAGGTCCACCATTTCGGCCCGGACGGCTACCCGCTGGACACCGTGCGCTTCCCCGCCGTCGACATCGCCGCGATCGGCGCAGGGTTCGGCTGCACCGGGGTGACGGTCCGGAGTGCCGATGACCTCGGTCCCGTCCGGGAGTGGCTCGACGGACCGCGCGAACGGCCGATCGTGATCGACGCGAAGGTCACCGCCGATCACGGCTCGTGGTGGCTGGAGGAGGCATTCCGGGGCCACTGACCGCGGCGTCCAGGTCAGGTGCTGCGGCCGGTCACGGCGACGGTGACACCCACGCCGATCATGGCCAGCCCGCCGGCCCCGCCGACAACGGCAAAGCGGCGGGGGGAGCGGGCGAACCACGCCCGCAGCTGACTTGCGGCGATCGCCCATGTGCTGTCGCAGACCAGCCCGATCCCGATCGATACGAGCGCGAGAACCAGCATCTGGACCGGGACGTCCCCGGCCGAGCGGTTGACGAACTGGGGCAGGACAGCCCCGAACAGAATGAGGGCCTTGGGGTTGGTCACGCCAACGACGAACCCCTCCCGCACCGCCCGCTTGCGGGTGCGCGGCGGCGGAGGTGTGCTGAACGCGTCTGCCAGCTTGCCGCGCCGCCGGAACGCCTGAATCCCCAGCCAGACAAGGTAGGCCGCGCCGGCCAGCTTCAGCACCACAAATGCCTGCGCCGACCGCTGGACGAGCGCACCGACCCCGACCGCGACGCACACGGCAACCAGGTAATTGCCGACCGAGTTGCCGCAGACCGTGGCCAGTGCCGTGCGCCGCCCGTACGAGAGGGCACGGCCAACGACGAACAGGACGCTCGGGCCCGGAATGACGATGATGACGAACGACGCGAGAGCGTAGCCAGTCAGATCCGCGGCAGAGAACACATCGTCACCGTACGCGGATCACCGGCAGCGCCGCGACCCGTGCGCCTGCCGAAACGGCTACCGCAGGGCGAGCTTGTCCAGCGCGGCCAGCATCAGCAGCCGCTTGGTCACGCTGCCGCGGTGGCCCGAGTCTGCCGGGGCGATGAGCCTTGCGCCGGGCCAGGCGCGAGCCAGTTCCCAGGCGGTGGCCAGCGGACAGCTCAGGTCGAGGCGGCCATGGATGAGCACACCCGGAATGCCGGCCAGGCGGCCAGCGCCGCGGATCAGCTCGCCTTCCTCGAGCCAGGCCGCGTGGGAGTAGTAGTGCGCGCAGAGCCTGGCGAAGGCCACCATGGCCTCGGTCGGCGGCTCCTCCGACGACGGGCTGGCATTCGGTTCCAGCGACAGCACCGCGTCTTCCCAGGCCATCCACTTGCGCGTGGCCTCGTGCCGGACCAGCACGTCGGGATCGGCGAGCAGTCGACCGTACGCGGCCAGGAGGTTCCGGTCCCGGTCTGGTTCGGGGACACCGGCCCGGAACTGCTCCCATTCGCCGGGGAAGAACCGCCCGGCTCCCCGGTACAGCCAGTCGATCTCCGAGCGGCGAGAGGTCGTGACGGCAGAGATCACGATCGCGGTGACGCGCTCCGGATGGCGCTCGGCATAGGCCAGGATCAGCGTCGAGCCCCACGAGCCGCCGCACAGTAGCCAGCGGCTAATGCCCAGGTGTTCGCGCAGCCGCTCCATGTCACGGACCAGGTAATCGGTGGTGTTGGTCCGCAGGTCCACGGCTGGATCGCTGGCATTCGGGGTGCTGCGGCCGCAGCCGCGCTGGTCGAATAGCACGAGCCGGTAGCGGTCAGGGTCGAAGGCGCGTCCCATGTTCGGCGTGCAGCCCTGGCCTGGCCCGCCGTGCACGAACAGCGCCGGCTTGCCATCGGGGTGGCCGCACGCCTCCCAGTAGACCAACTGACCGTCGCCGACATCGAGCATGCCGGCGTCGTAGGGCTTGGTCGGCGGGTAAAGCTCCGTCCTGGTTTCCACGGGAACTCCTGTTGCCCTCCGGTGCTCGCGGCGCCGGGCGCTACCCGCCCGTACTGTACTAGGCGATGGGACGGCCCTCTTGACCGGATCGACACGTGGAACTGCGGGCGTCCCGGCCGTGCTGGCATGGCGCGACGGCTCCCGGCGCCGGCCGCTGGTGAGGGACATGCCGCCCTCGCGCGTGACAGTAACGGCCGGCGCGTGTTAAGAAGTGCGGGCAGTCATGCCCGCTCTTGCTGGCCAGCCGATGCGGCGAGGAGTAGACGCTGATGACCGCCTGGGAGTACGGATACATCTACGTGGTGCACACGGTCGGCCCGGCTCCCGCGGCCTGCGTCGTGACCGAGGGGTCGAAGTCGCGCGTGCTTGAAGGCGTTCACAGCCTGCTCCGCGCCGCGAACGTCATGGGTGCCGACGGCTGGATCGTGAGCGACCGCGGCGAGCGGTCCGCGTGCGCGGTGTGGATCAACGACCTGATCAGGCCGATCGAGGGCGTCGGCATGGGCGACAACATGATGTGCTACTTCATGCGCCGCCCGGTTGAGCGCGCCAAGGCGCAGGAACCGACGGGCACGTCCTGACGTCAGCGTTCTGATCTACTCCGCCGCGACGAGCTCTACCTCGTAGCCGTCGTAGTTCTCCAGGTACGCCGCGTAGTGATGCTCTCCGCCGGCGTACGGGTGCTTGTCGGAGAACATCAGCTTCCAGCCGTGCAGCAGCGCCTCGGCGACAAGCTCGTCCACGTGGGCGCGATCCGCGGCGAAGAAGGCCAGGTGGTTGAGGCCGGGCCGCAGCCGGTCGTGCCGGCTGGCGGTGCGGGCCGGTGACTGCTCGACCACGATGTAGCTGTTGCCCGCTCCCCAGCTGCGGCCGCCTGGCCAGTCCTGGTACAGGCGGTATCCGAGTGCGCCAAGCAGCCAGCCCCAGCTGACGATCGCCCGATCAAGATCGGGCACCCAGAGCTCCACGTGGTGGATCATCCCCGCGAGGTTCGGCCGCTGCGCCGCCGGCGCGGCGTCGGCGGGCGCAGGCACAGGAGGGACAACAGGCGCAGGCACGGCGGGCGCGGCAGGCACCGGCGCGGGCATGCCAGGCGCGACGGCTGAAGGCCCGGCTGCGGCGGGGGCGGCGGGTGCCGCCTGCTCCTGGCTGATTGCTGCGTCCGTGTCTGACATGATGACCGCCCCGATGATCTCCTTAGCCTGCCTGGGCGAGCCGGTGCCACCCTGCGGAGTGCGGTGACGCGGACACTCCGTTCGCCCATCTAACCAGGTGTTTGGCGCTTAGCGCACGAAAACACTAGCAAGTACAAATCCGGCGTACCAGGTCAGGCCTAAGGCGACGACCACGCGCCGGCGGCACGCAATCACTCCGGTCCCGGCAGGTTGGCCAGCACGTCCAGCGACGCCCGGTGCGCGTCGGCGGTGCCGAGCGCGAGCGAATCGGCCTTGGCTCGCTTCAGGTACAGGTGCGCGGGATGTTCCCAGGTGAAACCGATCCCGCCGTGCAGCTGGATCATTTCCTGGGCCGCCTTGAGCGCGGTGTCGGAGCACGCCGCCTTGGCCAGGGCCACGGCGAGGGTGGTCTCCGGGCCGAACCCGGCGGCCAGCCAGTCGGCCGCGTACCGGGCCGCCGCCCGGCACTGCGTGACCGACACCCACAGGTCGGCCAGCCGGTGCTTGATCGCCTGGAAGCTGCCGACCGGCCGGGCGAACTGGCGTCGCTCCTTGACGTAGGCCACGGTCAAGTCCAGGCACCGCTCGGCCAGGGCGAACTGCTCGCAGGCCAGCAGCCCGGCCCCCGCCAGCAGCGCCGCGGCGACCGCGTCTTCGGCCTGCTTGCCCGAGGCCACCAGCCTGGCCGGTGCCTGCTCGAGCCGGACCTCGCAGAGCTGCCGGGTCATGTCCAGTGAAGTCAGCGGCCGCTTCCCGACGCCCCGAGAGCCGACCCGCACCGCGTACAGGCCGTACGGCACGCTGTCGGCCGGCACGATCAGCAGGTCGGCGGGCAGCGCGTCGGCCAGGCCGGTGATCGTGCCGGTGAGCCGGTACTCCCCCGGACTGTCGCCGGGCTCGGGGGCGTCCAGCCGCGCGGTCGGCACCGGCCGGGTGCGCGTTCCCGCCGCGAACGGGATCGCCAGCGCGGCCGTTACCGCGCCGCTGGCCAGTTCGGGCAGGAACGTCGTGTCCCCGCAGGCCCACAGCGCGGTGGTCGCCATCACGGCACTGCCCAGGAACGGAACGGGCGCGACCGCGCGGCCGATCTCCTCGGCCACCACGGCCGCCTCGCGATAAGAGGCCCCGGCGCCGCCCAGCGA
>JASHUE010000612.1:0-4150 GCA_030040195.1 Streptosporangiaceae bacterium
TCAGCAGGTCGGAGCCGTCGATGGCAGCGTTGGGCGGCAGCAGTGAAAGATCGGCCATACTCGATGCTTACCGGACCGGCAGCCCAGAATTCAAATCCGCCACTTCCATACGCTGACGTACCGCCTCGTAGGTGATGATCGCGGCCGACGTGGAGACGTTCAGCGAGTCCGCCCGGCCGAACATGGGGATCCGAACCCGCAGGTCAGCCTGGTCCAGCCACTCGGTAGTCAGCCCGGTCTGCTCGGCGCCCACGGCGATGGCGGTGGGGCCGGTCAGATCGGCTGCGGTGATGAGTTGCGGCGCGTCGGGCGTCGCGGCGACGACCTGGAGGCGGTGCGCCGTAATCCAGTCCAGCACCTCGGCCGAGGTGCCAGAGGCAACCGGCACGGAGAACACGGTCCCCTTGCTCGCGCGCACTACGTTCGGGTTCCCCCAGTCGGTCACCGGATCGGCGGCGATGACGGCCGTGACCCCGGCGGCATCGGCGGTCCGAAGGATGGCGCCTAGATTGCCCGGTTTCTCCAGCCCGGCGCAGACCAGCACCAGCGGATCAGCGGGCACGTCAAGGTGACTCAGGCTCGCCTCGACGGCCGGCACCACCGCGAGCCATCCGTCGGGTCCTTCACGATAGGAGATCTTCTCGAACACCGGCCGGGTAACCCGGATGACCTCGGCGCCGAGCGCCACCACGTTGCCCGCCAGGCTCAGGCCATCCGGGCTCGACAACTCAGGGCAGTAGTACAGGGTCCGCGGCCGCACCCCCGCGGCCAGCGCGAGGCGCACTTCGGCGAGCCCTTCGACGAGCGTGACCGCCGCCCGTTCCCGTTCGCGCCGGCGCCGCAGGATGACAAGCTGCTTGATCCGGGGATTCGCCGGGCTGGTGATCTCCAGCTCGGCCTCCCGGCGCCGGTCGGCGATCATGGCGTCATCGTAGTGGTGCGCTGGTCCTGGCCACCCATGCGCGAACGCGCCCGGCACGTGGGGAGCACTTCCCTTGCCCTGTACTTTCCCATGCCCGACAATCAGACGCTAAGTCCGTCAATCACTGATTAAGCCGGGTGTGACGCGCAGCTGAACCGCGCAGCTGAACCGTCAGTCCGCTGGTTCACCCTCCGAGGCGGAGCAGGGCAGTCGGCATGCAGCATTCACCCCGTTTTCTGAAGTCCGCAATCCGAGCGACCATGCTCGTGGCCGCGTGCGCTGGCCTGGCGGCCGTGCTGATCCCGGCAAGCGCTGGCAGTGCAGCGGCCGCCAGCAGCGGCTACACGGTGTCGCTCGTTCCCGTCGCCGCAAGCGGGAGCAACGTCGCCATCGACCCGGTGACCGGCACCCTGTACGTGACCAACGGCAGCGGCGAGCAGTTGATCGTCGTTGATGGCGCAACCGGCACCGTCGAGGCCACGTTGAGCCTGGGCCACTATGCCGGCGCGGTCGCTGTTGATCCGACAACGGACGTGGTCTACGTCGCTGGCTACGTTTCCTATGCCGGCGCGGCCAGCGTGGTCGTCGTCAACGGCAGCACGAACACAGTCGCCGCCACGATCTCCGAACCAACCGACTCGGAGCCCGAGGGCATCGCGGTCAACAGCACGACGGGCACGGTGTACGTCGCGAACTACGCTGCCCGCAACGTGACCCGTGATCGACGGAGCTACGAACGCGATCACCGCCACCGTCAGCACGGGCAGTACCAGCCTTCCGTACAAGGTGGCAGTCGATGACTCGTCGGACGTCGTCTGGGTGGCGGACTGGACCGGCCGTGTGATCGCCATTGACGACGCTGACGGAGCGAGGCCGCCTGCCCAAGGGCCTCAAGTTCAGAGCTGGACGCGACGGTACAGCGGTCCTGACCGGCGATCCCGCCGCTGCCGACAAGGGCCGGACCTATGTGATCACCATCATCGCGGCGAACGGAGTCAGTCCGTCCGCACGGCAGGCCTTCAGGCTGACGGTGTCCTAGTCCGGCCGAGGTCGACGACCGCTGCAAGCGCCTCCTCCCAGGGAAAGTCGCTGACGTCAGCTTCTCCGGCGGCGGGCCCGGTCAGTACACGCACGCCCCATGAGGTCAGCCTGGCCAGGCTCTCCGCCAGCGCCGGGTGCGCGGCGTGCGCGGCGTTGGTCCACGGCACCGCTACGACAGGCAGCCTCAGCCCGAAGGACTCCACCAGGACGCCGAGCGGCAACGTGTCACAGATGCCCGCTGCCCACTTGTTGATCGTGTTCACGGTCGCGGGGGCAACGATGATCGCGTCCGGCGGCGGCAGCACATCCGGTTCGCCAGGGTTCTTGTACTCGCTGCGAACGGGATAGCCGGTCAGCTGGGCCACCCTGGACGCGTCCATGAACCTGACCGCGGACGGGGTGGCGAGCACGCAGGTCGTCCACCCGCCGGCCTGCGCGGCCGCGACGAGACGCGCGACGTCGCGCGCGGGCGGAGCCGCGCACGCGATCACGTAGAGGACCGGCCGACCCACTGGCTCAGGCGTCGTAGTCAACGGTCAGCTGGTCGGTGACCGGCAGCGACTGGCAGGTGAGCACGAACCCGGCGTCGAGCTCGGACTGCTCGAGCGCGAAGTTGCGGCGCATGCGGACCTCGCCGGAGCGCAGCAGCGCGCGGCACGTCCCGCACACCCCGCCCTTGCACGCGAACGGCAGGTCCGGCCGGGCCAGCTGCGCGCCGTCGAGCACCGGCGTGCCGGCCGGGATCGTGGTCGTGCTGGTCCGGCCGTCAAGGACGACGGTCACCTCGCACCCGCCAGTCAGCGGCTGCTCCTGGTGCCGCTCCTGGTCAGGCGGCGCCTCCTCGACGTAGAACAGCTCGCGGTGCACCCGATCGGCCGGGACGCCGAGTTCGGCCAGGACCTGCATCGCGTCGGTGACCATGCCGTACGGCCCGCACAGCCACCAGTGGTCGATGCTGCCCACCGGACAGAGCGCGGGCAGCAGCCGGCGGAGCCGGGCGGCGTCCATCCGCCCGCTGAATAGCTCGACCTCCTGCGCCTCGCGAGACAGCACGTGCGCGAGCTGGAGCCGCACGGGATAGGAGTCCTTCAGGTCGGCGACCTCGTCGGCGAACATGACGGAGTCGGTCCGCCGGTTTCCGTAGAGCACCGTCGCCTCGGCCTCGGGATGCTGCAGCACCGATGCGGCGATCGACAGCACGGGCGTAATCCCCGAACCGGCGGCGATCAGGACGTGCCGTCCCGGTACGCCCAGGTCGGGCGTGAACGACCCGGAAGGCGGCTGAACCTCGATCCGGTCACCAGGTCCCACCTCTCGCGCCAGCCAGCCCGATATGGCCCCGCCGGGCACCTCTCGCACCCCGATCCGCAGCCGCTGCCCGGCCGGCGCGCAGATCGAATAAGATCGCCGCTCTTCCCGTCCGTTGATAACCTTCCGCAGCGTGAGCGACTGGCCAGGGCGGAACGAGTAGTCCTCAGCAAGCTCGCCCGGCACGTCAAAGGTCACCGCCACGGCGTCATCACAGAGCCGGTCGACCCGTGCCACCGTCAGCTCCCGGAACTGGCGCCGCGCGCCAGCGGCCGCGCCCGGCCCGAGCACCTCCGCCGTCATGGCTCAGATCTCCTTCACGTGCTCGAACGGCTCGGAGCACGCCCGGCACCGGTACAGGTCCTTGCACGCGGTGGCGCTGAAGGCTGCCGTCCGCTGCGTATCGTCAGATCCGCAGGCGGGGCAGATTACCGTGCTCGCGGCCAAGGTCAGCGTCAGCGGGACCGGTCCGCCTACGGCCCTGTGCGGGGCCGATCCAGGCGGCGCGATGCCTGCCGCCGCCAGCTTGCGCCGTCCGGCGTCGGTGATCCAGTCGGTCGTCCAGGGCGGGCTGAGCACGGTGTGCACCTCCACCGCGCCGAATCCCGCGGCCGCCAGCCGACGTGACACATCCGCGCGCATCTCTGCCATCGCCGGGCAGCCGGAGTAGGTCGGCGTTACCGAGACCACGACCCGCTCCCCGTCCGCGGTCACCTCCGCGGTGACATCCCGGATAATACCTAGGTCTGCCAGGGTTAGCATTGGCAGTTCAGGGTCGGGCACGGATGCCACCACCTCGCGCGCCCTGGCCACCCTGGCCGGGTTCAGTGCCGTCACCATTCTGCCTCCGGCATTGACCGGGCGATGCTCTGCAGTTCC
>JASHUE010000613.1:0-2992 GCA_030040195.1 Streptosporangiaceae bacterium
GATTGCCGCCGGCGACTACGACGCCTACCTGCGCGCTTACGCGGATGCCGTGCGGAACTTCGGGCATCCGGTGGTGATCGGGTTCGGGCACGAGATGAACGCGACCTGGTACACCTGGGGCTACGGGCACGTACCGCCCAGGACGTTCGTAGCGGCCTGGAGGCATGTCGTCACCGTGTTCCGCGGGCAGGGCGCCGACAACGTCACGTGGCTGTGGACCATCCAGGCCGACACTCGCGGAACTGGGCCCATCCAGCAATGGTGGCCCGGCGGCCAGTACGTCACCTGGGTCGGCATCGATGGTTACTACTACAAGCCGGCGGACACCTTTGCCACCATCTTCGGTCCGACCATCGCGCAAGTGCGGTCCTTTACCGCCAAGCCGGTGCTGGTGTCGGAGACGGCGGCCGGCCCCGAGGCCGGGCAGGCCGCCAAGATCCAGGATTTGTTCCGTGGCATGGCCACCTACGGAACGCTGGGCGTGGTCTGGTTCGACATCACCCAAGACGACGGCCTCTACCACCAGAACTGGCGGATCGAGGACAGCCCGGCGGCTGAGCACTCGTTCCGGCTCGCCGTCCGGGAATACCTCAGCTCCCAGCCCGGCTCCGGACACTGAGCGCCAGGCGAGTTCAGAACGCGCCGATGCCGTCGGGGGTACCCAGGCCGGTGGGCGCGTTGTAGCCGGTCGTGGCCACGCATAGGTAGTCGCCGCCGCACCGGACCTTCGGCGAGAGCCCAGGCCAGGCGTTGTTGCCACGGGTGATCTTGAAGAAGTCGCGGGCGTGCCGGTACAGATCCGCGGTAGTGACCTGGCTGGCATTGCCGGCCAGGCCGTAGATGCCGGCGATGAGCGGGGCGGCGATGCTGGTGCCGGCCACAGTGATCCAGCCGCCCCACAACTTGTTGTAGATCGGCACGTTCCACGCGACGGCGGCGACGTCGACGACGGTGCGACCGGGGCAGGCGGTGCGGTGCTGCCAGGCCGGGCGGGACACGTAGGCCGAGCAGCCGCTGCCGCCGGCCCCGATCGGGGTGTTCCAGACCCGTTCGGACCAGCCGCGGCCGTCGCGGGCGCGGGCCAGCTGGGTGCCGCCGACCGCCGTGACGGTGGTCAGGTTGGCGGGGAAGTTGGCGTCGGTGAACCCGTCATCGCCGGCGGCGACCACGATGGTGTGACCGCGCTGGCGGTAGGCGCGGGCATAGGTCATCGCCAGCCCGTTCTCCGGCTGCCCGTAGCTGTTGCTGATCACCTGCGCGCCGAGCCTGCCCGCCGTCCTCTCGGTCTGGGCCAGGCTGGCCACGGAGTCATCGTCGCCCTCGACCACAAGAATGCGACAGTGGGGGCAAGCCACGGAGATCATCGACACGTCGAGCGTGACCTCAAGATCCCAGCCGGAGCCCGCGCCCGACGGCGGCAGCGGCGAGGACTTCCCGTGCTCGTTGACCACGCGGAAGCAGCCGCTGGACACTGTGCACGCGGGCAAGCCGAAGTACTTGCGGTAGTAGGCCAGGTACTGCGCCAGGTGCGGGGTGTTGAACGCGATCGAGACGGCCACGGTCTGACGAGGCCGCAGGCCGACGGGCAGGCGGTAGGCAGACTGGATCTCCCTGGGCGTGAGGCCGTGGGGCCTGGCGATGGCGCCCGTCAGTCCGTCGGCGATGGCCTGGTTGACCGAGGTCTGCGGCTGGTAGAGGACGAAGCACGACTCGTCTCCGGGGGCCGGCGGCCACACGCAGGCCCGACGCAGCCCGGACGTCTGGCCCAGCCGGGCTAACCCGACGGCGGCCGGCGCGGCCCCGGCGGCAACGGCCTGGAGGCCGAGCGCCCCGATCGTGAGAGCTACCGTGGCGAGCACGAGTCCGGTAGCGCCGCGTCGGCCGGTGCGCACGCGCGTGCTGCCTGAGCAGGCTCCCCAGTTACGAAACGTCATCTCCTGCTCCGTTCGCCCGATCAGAGTGCTACGCCGTAGGCGCGCACGACGGTCTCGGTGATCGAGCCGCCCGCCGCATCCGTGGCAGTGAACCGGAGTGTCACGTCGACGCCAGCGGGTGCGTCGAAGCCGATCTGGAACTGCCCCGCGCCGGTGCTGGAGACGGAAGCCGCCTGCCAGCTCTGCCCGTCATTCAGCGAGTACTGCGCGCTGGCTCCGGTGATGGCCGACTGGGCCGCGAGCTGGACGTGGCCCACGCTCACATCGATCTCCTGCGGGCCCGGTGCCGTGAGGCCGATCAGGGACAGGCCCTGCACCTGGTAGCTCAGCGTCAGCAGTGGCTGTACCGCACACTGGCGCTGCAGATTGAAGCTCGCCGTGAAGCCGCAGTACCAGCTGGCCGGCACCTCCGCGTGCGGCTCCGCCGCGGTCGGCCAGGTCCACACCGTCTGGCTGCTCGGCGAGAGCGGGTAATCGGCACCCCAGGTAGCGGCGTCCAGCACGAATCTGATAGCCGACGGTCTCGGGCTGACGCGGATGCCGGGGACGCCCAGGGCCGGATTGCCCTTCGCGATCCTCTTCCCGTTCTGGTACACCGCGTAGCTGTCGACCGAGATCGAGCCGGGGACGCCGAAATACCCGGCACCGAGGTGCCCCGGGTAGTTGTCGCTGAACGGCGTCTCGCTCAGGTACAGCTCGTTGCCGAGACGGAACGCCGACGGGTACTGCGGCAGCAAGTCCGCGAACTGGCCGGTCAGGAGCTGCACGTCGGGCTGCGGATGCAGCGGGTAGGCGCCCCAGTCCTCGGTCAGCTGCTGGCCCGCGGGCAGCGTGCGGAACGAGTCGCTCTGCCCGCCCGCGAACTGGTTCAGGAACGCCACGTACTGCGCCTGCCAGGCGATATCGGGTCCCGCGGAGAAGTACTGGGTCTGCACGGTCGGCGGATTGACCGAGAATATTGGCGAGAAGAAGACGCCAACCTGCGCCGGGAAGCCGCCGAACGCCATCCAGCCGCCGAGCGACTTGATGCGCTGGTAGAACCGCTCGCTGACCGTGGC
>JASHUE010000614.1:0-12495 GCA_030040195.1 Streptosporangiaceae bacterium
GTCGGTGGTGTTGACGCTCTGGCCGCCGGGACCGGAGGACCGGAAAACGTCGATCTTCAGGTCGTTCGGATCTATCGTCACATCGACGGGGTCAGCCTCGGGCATCACGAGCACCCCGGCCGCGGACGTGTGAATCCGGCCCTGGGACTCGGTAGCAGGCACGCGCTGCACGCGGTGCACGCCGCCCTCGTACTTCAGCTGCGACCAAGCCCCTTCGTCACCGCGGGCCTTGACCGCCATCGTGACGTCCTTGTAGCCGCCGAGACCGGTCATGGTCGAGTCGAGGATCTCCGTCTTCCATCCGTGCCGCTCGGCGTAGCGCTGGTACATCCGCAGTAGGTCACCGGCAAACAGGGCCGACTCCTCGCCGCCCTCCCCGGCCTTGACCTCCAGGATCACGTCCTTGTCGTCGTTCGGGTCGCGTGGCACAAGCAGCACATTGAGACGGTGCTCCAGTTCCTCCCGCCGCGCCGCCAGTTCCTGCGCCTCAGCGGCGAACGACGCATCCTCATGCGCGAGTTCCCGCGCCGTGGCTTCATCCCCGGCCGTCTGCTGCCACTCCCGATAGGCCTGGACTATCGGCGTGAGCTCGCCGTAGCGCCGGCTGAGCGTCCTGGTCCGCTCTGGATCGGCGTGGATCGAGGGGTCGGCCAGATCCTGCTCAAGCTGGGCATGCTCAGCGGCAAGGTCGGCAAGCCGCTCGAACATTTGCTTACCTCCTATACCGGGAACGGGCTCGGCACCGCGCGACTGCGCGCCGCCACGAAATGTTGCCGCCGCTGGCTCACCCTACGGGCGGCACGGCTCGGCCACACATACATAGTCCGGACTGCCGCCGCGAACAGGGCAATCCGGACTATAAGCGCAGCTAAGGGCTGCGTGAGACGTGCTACTTGGCGCCGGACTTCTTGCCGAACCGGCGCTCGAACCTCGCGACTCGGCCGCCGGTGTCGAGGATCTTCTGCTTGCCCGTGTAGAACGGGTGGCAGCTCGAGCAGACATCGGCGTGGATGACACCGTTCTTCGCGGTGCTGCGGGTCGTGAACGTCTCGCCACAGCTGCAGGTCACGGTCGTGACCACGTATTCCGGGTGAATTCCGGACTTCATCGCTAACTCCTGGTTCCCGCGGTCGCCGGGTCGCCGCCGCCAGCGGGCGGGGCGTGAACCGGTACCGCCATTGTTAGGCCTACCAGTGTGCCAGATGCTGCAACGTCACCAGGCGCCTGGAGATTCCCGGCTCTCCGGCCGGGACTGCCGCGCGGCGGCTATGCGCCAGGCGAGGTCTTCTGCACCAGGAGCAGGAACTCGGTGTTGCTCTTGGTGCCCTTCATCCGGTCCATCAGCACCTCAAGGGCCTGCTGCGGCTCCAGCGAGTGCAGGACCCGGCGCAGCTGCCAGACGATCTTGAGCTCCTCCGGCGACATCAGCAGCTCTTCCTTGCGGGTGCTGGACGCGTCGACGTCCACCGCCGGGAAGATGCGCTTGTCGGACAGCTCGCGGCGCAGCCGCAATTCCATGTTGCCCGTGCCCTTGAACTCCTCGAAGATCACCTCATCGGCACGGGAGCCGGTCTCGATCAGAGCCGTGGCCAGGATCGTGAGCGATCCGCCGTGCTCGATGTTGCGGGCCGCGCCGAAGAACCGCTTCGGCGGGTATAGCGCCATCGAGTCGACGCCGCCGGACATGATCCGGCCGCTGGCCGGCGCGGAGTTGTTGTAGGCACGGCCGAGCCGGGTGATGGAGTCCAGCAGCACGACCACGTCGTGGCCCATCTCGACCAGCCGCTTGGCCCGCTCGATGGCAAGCTCGGCGACCGTGGTGTGGTCATCCGCGGGCCGGTCGAAGGTCGAGTGAATGACCTCGCCCTTCACGGTCCTCTGCATGTCCGTGACTTCCTCTGGCCGCTCGTCGACGAGGACGACCATGAGGTGGCACTCGGGGCTGTTCTTCGTGATCGCGTTCGCGATCGCCTGCAGGATCATCGTCTTGCCGGCCTTAGGCGGCGACACGATGAGCCCGCGCTGGCCCTTGCCGATCGGGCAGATCAGGTCGATGATCCGGGTCGTCATGACGGTCGGATCGGTCTCAAGCCGCAGCCTGTCCTGCGGGTACAGCGGCACGAGCTTGGCGAACTCCGGTCGGTTCTTGGCCTGCTCGGGGTCCAAGCCGTTGATCTTGTCGAGGCGGACCAGCGCGTTGAACTTCTCCCTGCGCTCGCCTTCGCGCGGCTGCCGGATGGCACCCTCGATTACGTCGCCCTTCCGCAGGCCGTACCTGCGGACCTGGGAGAGCGAGACGTACACGTCGTTCGGCCCTGGCAGGTAGCCAGTGGTCCGCACGAACCCGTAGTTGTCCAGTACGTCGAGGATGCCCGCGATCGGGATCAGCACGTCGTCCTCGCTGATCACCGGCTCGGCGTCATTACCGCCACTGCCGCGCTCGCGGCGCCGGCTGCCGGCGTTGCGGTTGCGGTACCGATCCCGGCTGCGGCGGCTGCCCGAGCCGTCACGATCGTCGTCCCGGTCGCGGTTCGCCTGCTGGTCGCGATTCCCCTGCTGTTCGCGGCCCTGGTCACGGTCCCGGCCACTTTGCTGGTCGCGATCGCGGCCGCCCTGATCGCGGTCCCGGCTGCCCTGGTCGCGGTCCCGGCCGCTCTGCTCGCGGTCCCGGCTGCCCTGCTCGCGGTCCCGGCCGCTCTGCTCGCGGCCGAAGTCAGCCCCGTCTCCGGCGGTACGGGGCTGGTCGTCGCCCTCGTCCCGTCGGGGGCCGCGCCGACGGCGGTCACCGCGCTGGCCATCACCAGCCTGCTGGCTCTCCTCGCGCGGCGAACCGGTCACGGTGCTGCCATTCGCGGCGGTGACTGCCTCTCCGCCTGAATGCGTACCACCAATGCCAACGTCGATCCCGTGCGACATCTCGCCGACGCCGCCGGCCATGGTGCCGCCCAGTCCGGGCTCTGTCGATGTCTGTGATTCCATGGCGTCCTGCTCGAAGGTGCGGTCAACGCCGGCTCCCGCAGGCGCTCCCCGCTGGACTGAGTTATAAGAAGTCTCGATCTGGGCCGATGGCTCGTCATCCGGGGGTATAACCGCCCGCAATCCGCCGCCTTGATGGCCAGGGGACCCGGCCCCCTGCGACCCCCCGCCTTGCCGCCTCTCCTCGATTGCCGCGATGAGCTGGCCCTTCCGCATCTTCGCGGTCCCGGTGATGCCCTCGGACTGAGCGATCCGCTGCAGCTCCGGCAGCAGCAGCGCTGAAAGCCCCGCGGCCTGGCCGCGAGTGCCGGGACGAACACCCGGTCCGGCCTCGCCGACTTCGTTAGCCGGTTCAACGGCATCCGGCCAGGAGCGTACCGCGCTGTCCGGCTCGTGGGAAGCCCCGGCCGACGGCGCCACGCCGGCGGCCTGGTCACCCGGCTCAGGCAGGTCAGCGGAGAACAGGTCCATGGTTTCGCTCACAAGGGGTCCTTCCAGGGGTGCGGGTGGCCGCCGCCGGTGCGGTCAGCCGATGCCCGCTGTCGCGTCTTTCTGGCGGCTTGAGCCGCCATCTCGGCCCAGCAGACTGCCCGGGCCGGGTATCTAGCTATGCGCAAGCCAGGCTCTGGCCTGCTGATTGTTGTCTGCCCCCTCCGTCTGCCACCACCGCTGCTGGCAGGCCACCTCAGTCGCGGTCCAACTCTGCCTGGATTCCTGTACAGGGCCGGGCAGCCTAGGTAGTCCCGCGATAGGCAGGTGAATTTCGAGGTCGCACCCCACCGAGCGCTCGGAAACCGATCGGATAGAGAGCGAGTAAGCACCTGTCCCCAGTGCGGGGCATCTGGTGCAGCACCTAGCTTAACACCAACGCGGCCCACGGCATTCCTTCGGCAGTGTCCGGCAGGAGCAGAACTCGTCGACAGCAGCATCGCGACCTGCCGGGACTGGCCCGGCGGACCGCAGCCCGACCGTGGGTACGCTCGCGCCGGCTACCAGAATGCGGGGTGCAAGCTCGAGCTGGAAACCTTCGGGGGGCCTTAGCTGTCGACATCCAGGGGGCTTATAAGCCATCCGGTACCCGCCTGGTTCGCTGTTCAACCCACACAGTTGACAGGAAATTCCCGCATCCGATGTACGCCGCCACCTGCTCGTAGGCCCCCGTAGCCTGCCACTGTCCTAGATGACCCGCGAAGTACTGTACTTGCCGTGGGGGACGACCCCCTGGACCCCCCGAATTTCAACCTGGTGATTTGCACAAGTGCCGCGATCCGGGCGCGGCGCGAGACCGGCGGGCCTAGATCCGGTCCCTGGCGGTTATGCCGGTCAGGGCCAGGCCCGCCTCCAGTACCGCCCGTACGGCGTCGGCGAGGAGCAGCCGAGCACTGACCTCGATCGGGTCGCCGGCCGCCGCGGCACCGCCGAAGGGCAGCGCCGGGCTCGCCTGCTTGCAGGCAATCCAGGACGCGGCGACTTCTTCGAGGTAGCGGGGCACCTCGTCGGGGCGCTGCCGGCGGGCCGCCGAAGCGACCCGGACGGGCAGCCACGACAGCAGTCCGAGCAGCGACCGCTCGGCATCGCCCGCTAGCGCGGCCGCCAGCTTGTCACCGGGATCGTCGCGTCTGGCCCTGAGGTCGGCGGCCCACCGCAAGGTCGATGCCGCGTCGGCGTGGGCGAACTGCACGGCCGTATACGGGTCGGGCTCCCGCTGGCGAACCCTGGCCAGCCGGTCAAGCTGATCCGCCCGGCCCGGCGGCGTCCTGGCGAGCTGGTAACGGATCGCGCTCACCCCGAGGTACGCGACCGCGGCCAGCACGGGCGAGTTAGGGGCTGGGTGCGAGCGGTGAGCGGACACACCTCGTTCCGGTCCTGAAAGCAAGCCAATCGAAGCGCCCGCCGCCTCGGCAAGCCTGCCCGTCATGGCGTCGGCCTGTTCGCGCCAGGCTTGCTGCCAGTTTGCGGCGGCGGCCGGGTCGGGCCAGGCCCGTAGCAACGCTGAGGTGCCGCGCAGGATCTCACTGCGCGCGCAGGCGGGGCCCGCGGCCACAATCCGGCGCGCAACCGACGCGAGCGCGTCCGGCGTGATGGCCAGGTTCAGGTAGCCATCGCCGGATGGCTCCGCGGCGTCGATCCACGGTGCGGCGGCGAGCCGGGCGGCGAGGGCAGCCGCGACCTCGGCTGGCGGGCGACCCGCCAGTCGCGCGATCTCGAATGGCAGCGAGGTGGCGTAGCTCGCGGGACCGTCGGCGCCGGGGCGCCAGGTGCCGCCGGGCGCAAGCACTGCCTCCTCAGGCAGCTCGCCCGCCTCGGCCATCGCGTGCAGCGACCTGAGCAACTCGGCATCGAGGTCGGCGGTGATCACCCTGACCAGATTACGGGTCCGGGCGACATCGAGCGTCAGTCGAACGCGCTGCTGGGTGCGCCCGCCAGCTCTCGGACGACCCGGATCATCTCGGCCGGGTCAAATGGCTTCGTGAGGTAGGCGTCCACGCCGATCTGACGGCCGCGATCCCGGTCGTCCTCCTGGGCTCGGGCGGTGATCAGGACGACCTTTATCCCCGCGGTCTCCGGGTTCTTGCGCAGCTGGGTCGCGGTCACCCAGCCGTCCAGGCGCGGCATCATCACGTCCAGCGTGATGACGTCCGGCGCGACCTCGGCGACCTTCTCCAGGCACTCGCGACCGTCGACGGCCGTGACCACGTCAAACCCCTCCAGAGTCAGGTTGACCGCGATGAGCTGGCGGATGACTTCGTCGTCATCGACAACCAGCACTCGCCCCAGTCCCTGACTCACGGGCGTGAGGCTATCTGCTCGCGCTCTGAGATGCGCGCAGTTCGCCGTCGTGTCCGCCGATACTTACTGCTGGTACTCTTGCTGCGGCCCAGCACGCCGGACGCGCTGGCCCGCTCAGCGCCAGCCCCCATAGCTCAGGGGATAGAGCAACGGCCTCCGGAGCCGTGTGCGCAGGTTCGAATCCTGCTGGGGGCGCAGATCGATGACCTCGCGATATGGCCTTCCACCTGCAGGAACTCCCGCGACTTGCGTCCTGGCCAGTCCGGGCGAATCCAACGGAGTCCACCTGGTTGGCGCTGTTCGCGAGAGAATGACGAGAGAGTTTCATGCCCACCCACGACGTCATAGCCGTCCAGACGGAGTATGTCGACTCCAGGGTGAGCGACAGGCGGGGGCCGACTCACTCACCTGAGGGTCGCGCTCCGGCTACTGTCAGTCACTCAGAATTGATTGCGTATCTCCGGCGAAGTGGGCTTTGGCCATGGCGAAGCGCCTGCCAGACAGCACGAGGCGACCGAGGACGCCGCGGTGGCGTCGGCCACCTCGTTGCTAAGGACGCGGCGCGGAGCGGCCACTTTCGGACTCGCGCTGGCTCGGGCGCGAAGAGCCGTCAACGTTCTGGCTCAGCCTGCGTCTGCGCCTGACGTGCGTCCCGGATAGCGCGCAGCTCCGGCAGCGCCTCCAGGTCCTTCGGCCGACCCGCCTGCTCCTTGGCCTGAATGATGTCGTCGAGTCCGGCGGCGCGGACGGTGAAACCCTGGCCGTGCAGCACGGTTGCCCGTTCCACCAGTTCCTCATACGACTGCAGGCGACCATCAGGCGCCTTGAGGCCAGCCAGCACATCGAAGGGACCCGCATCGGTCGTCCAGGTCGTAATCGACAGGTCCGCCAGAGTGTCGCTGTCGATCCGAACCGGCAGCCGCCTGGCCTCCTCGTCGGTCATCCCGGCGACCCGGAGCCGGGCGTTGAGGCCGCGCATCGCCGCGGCAAGCCGGTCCAAGTTGGCGCGGCCGCGGCTCACCACGCAGTCCGCAACCTCCGAGGGGCGAGCAGCACCGTAGGCCGTCGCCGCAGCACCGCCGCACAGCAGATACTCCACCCCATGGCGATCAAGAGCCGCGATCAGCCGCCCCAGATCCAGCGGCGGGCCATCAGCCGTCGTCATCCGCGCCAGCAGCGGCACGCCGGGCGGCCAGATCGGCCAGCCATGCCCTGACCGCCTCGGGCGAGTCAAGGCGCCTCCCATCGAAGGTGACCGGCACGTCATCATCAGTCGGCGGACTAGCACGCCGCATCCGCTCGAACAACTCCTCCGCGGTCATCACCGGCTGCGCCGTCACCCTCTAACGATACCGACCCGATCACACCGGGAATCAGCCACAGAAGCCCGGCCAGCCGGCGCGCCTGGGTTAACGCCTTCCCCGACCAACTCTGTCAGGCCGTCCCCGGAGTATGGGGTCAAAGCCGACCGACTGCAGCACCCGTGGCATCAGCGTTCGAATCCTGCTGAGGGCGCAGATCGATGAACCTCGCGATATGGCCTCTCACCTGCACGAACTCCCGCGACTTGCGTCCTGGACAGTCCAGGCGAGTCCTCCAGCTGTCCGGCGAAAGAATGATGAGAGAGTCTCATGCCGAGTTCACGAAGATCCCTCGGGCAGATCGGCGGCTACGTTACCGAAACGCAGCGGCAGCCCGACGAGTTCATGGGGTACCGGCAACTAGTGCGTGACCTCGATGCCGGGCTAGCGAACCGTGAGACAGCCGTCGTGCGGCCGCCGGTCACTAGCTGCGATGTGCGCCGTCTACCGGTTCCTGCCTGCACACCGCTTGCCGTCGCATGTGCCAGGGAGTGACGCAAGCCTCACCGCAGCCCAGTGCTGCGAGAAGGATCAGGCCGACAGCAGGTCGACGAGTTCGTCGCCGCGAGCTGTGCGGCTGACCCACACTCGTGTGCCCGATGTTTCGCGGGTGATCAGGCCGGCCGCGGACAGCTGGTGGAGGTGGTAGGTCGCGGTGGTGGGCGCGCAGTGCACGGCTGCGGCCAGGCCGCTGACGGTAAGCGGCTGGCGGAGAACCTGCAGTATCGCCGCGCGTACCGGGCCAAGGATCGTTGCCAGCGCACTGTCTGCCGTGGCCCGTGCGCCCGGCCGGGGCCGGGGAAGCGGGTAGCCGATCCAGCACACGTCGGCCCGCTCGAAGCTCAGCAGCAGCATGTCGTCACCGGCGATCATCGGCACCAGCACCAGGCGGCGCGGGCCGACCGGGTCAAACGAGCCGAGGGTGAAAGAAGGATCACAGGGAGACGTGAAGGTGAACCTGCCGTCAAGGTAGCGAAGGCCACGGTGCAGGTTGTTCAGCAGCGCCGCCATGCCGCCACGCACCGCCGCGGTGCCGATCCGCCGGATCTCGCGGTCCAGCAGCGGCCCGGCCGCCCGCCACCGCGGCTCGGCCACCGCCCAGGTGTCCAGCGAAGCGTCGGCCATGGAGTGGAGCCAGCGGCGGGGCTGCTCGGCAGCTGCCCGCCACTCCGGCCGGCGCTGGTGGTCGCCGCCGAAAGCCTCCAGTTCGCTGGTGAGCGCGGCGACGGGGATGTCCCGCAGCCTGGCTGCCTGCTCGGCGACGGATGCATCGGCGAGAGGCGAGATCGGCACGCAGCACTCCGGAATCGTCGCCCAGCCGCGCGCCGTGAACCACAGCGCCGCAAACCGCGCCTGCGGGCGCAGCGCATCGCGGATGGCGGCGAGAAGTCCGGCCGGCGCGCCGTGCGGCTGCCCGGACGCCGCCTGGCGCAGCAGCGCAAGCACCGAGTACTGCGGGGCCACCACGACCGAGACCGCCAGCGCGCCGGGCGCGGCCGCCGCTAGCTCGTGGCCACGCCCAGGAGCCGACGCCGCCGCGATCGTTGCGGTTTCGCGCATGTGTATACCGTGCGCCTGGTGAGACGGGCTGACTAGCCCGTTCGCCGCGCGCCCGGGATGTGATGCAGGTCCGTCACCGGTGCGCCATCGCATCGTTACCTCGAAATTCGTCGAGCTAATCCTGACACCGGCACGACCCTGGCCGAAGATCAAAGTCAGTCACTGCTCCTCTCGAGCGGAAACGACCGCCCAGGCATCACCGGTATCGCCCGACCATGCGGCACGCATGTTCTTACGGAAGGAGCCCGGCGCAGCCCCGACGCCACCGCGGCGGCCACCACCTCGTCGTCCTCGATCACCAGAACCCGCACCGCCCGCCCGCCGCATCGCATGCCCGCGGCATGTCAGCCGCCTGCCCCCCAGGATCGCCGGCGGCAGGTGACAGCCAGGTCACACTTCCCGTGACGGTCCTGTCACCAACCGCACTGTACAAACAGCTCGCAGAGGTAACAATCCGTGAGGGAGTCGGAATGAATGACAAGACCGGCAGGCGAGCTGTGCGGCGCGCCGCAGCCCTGGCTGCCATAACAGCAGGCGGCGTGCTGGCGGGGTGCAGCACCAGTCCCGTGTCCTCCGGCGGCGCCGTCTCGGCGCAGTCGGTGACCTACCGGGCGGACCTTGCCTTCGCGCACTGCATGCAGACCCACGGCGTGCCGGACTTCCCCGACCCCAGTCCGTCGGGAAATCCCAGCGTCAGCGTCAGCGGGCATCCGCAGGCCAACAGCCCCGCCGGCCGGGCCTACGCCAGCTGCCAGCATCTGCTGAAGCCCGCCAGCGCGGGACCAGGCAGTACCACGGGACCGGCCAGCCCGCCCATCGCGGAGACGGACTGCCTGGCAGCGCCGGCGTGTTACGCACCCCGGCAGTTCCGGGTCGCCTACGGCATCCAGCCGCTACTGGACCGCGGGATCGACGGCCGCGGCGTCACGGTAGCGCTGCCCGAGCAGGCGGAGACAGGACCGGTGCAGACCCCGGCGGTCACCGACATCCGGCAGGATCTGGCGGACTTCAACCAGCGGTTCGGACTGCCCCCGGCGCGGATCCAGATCAGCACCACCCTGGCAGGCGCGTCCGCCTCACCGTGGCTGGCCAGCGAGGAGGAGGTGGAGGACACCGAGATGGTGCACGCCGTCGCCCCGGACGCCACGATCCGCGAGATCCTGATCGGCCCGGCGGGCGTGAGCACCCCGGCCAGGTTCGCCGTCACGTTCGCCTCGTACGTGCGGCTCGCCGTCCGCTACGCAGCCGTGATGTCCCAGTGCCAGGTAGGCGAGGACTTCAGCGTCGGCGAGGACTCGTGGACCCGCCCCGAGGTGGCGACCATGAACTCAGCGCTGGAGTACGCTGCCGCCCGTCATGTCACCGTCGTCGCCGCTTCGGGGGACGAGGGCGTACTCGGCTTTGACTCGTCCACGCCGGTCAGGCAGGTCATCCTGCCTGCTTCCGATCCACTCGTGCTCGGGGTAGGCGGCACCAGCCTGACCGCGAACTCCGTCACCGGCGCGTACCTCAGCGAGACCGCCTATAACGGCACCGACCAGCGCGTCACTACTGCATCAGGTGGCGGGTTCAGCCACCTGTTCGCCCGGCCCGCCTACCAGGACGGCGTGCCCGGCATCGCCGCCACCCGCGGCGTGCCCGACGTCGCGGCCGACGCTGACGGTACGACCGGCATGGCGCTCGCGTTCAGCGCACCGGACGGCAGCTACTGGCTCGTCGGGGCCGGCGGCACAAGCGCCGGCGCGCCGTTCTGGGCCGGCCTCATCGCGCTGGCCGACCAGGAGGCCGGCCACCCGCTCGGCTTCGTCAACCCCGCCATATACCGCATCGCCCGCGGCCCGCTCTACCGCAAGGCGTTCCATGACATCACTACCGGCAACAACACGGTGGTCCTCGGCTCGGCCTCGCCGCCGGTCACGATCACCGGCTTCCAGGCGGGGCCAGGATGGGACCCGGTGACCGGCTGGGGTACCCCCAACGCCCAGGTCCTCATCCCGCTGCTGGCCGGCTGAGTCTCACCAGCGAAGAGGCCACTGGAAGAAGACATCAAAGGACATGCGGCCGGGCGTGTCAGAGGGTGCCCAGAACTCGCGCATTTGCCGCGACAGCTTGCTCCGCACACGCAACCAGCGTGAGCCACCAGCCGTGAGATTAAGACCGGATGCCGTTGGCAGGATGGCACGGCTCTGGACAGCCGGACCATTCAAGCGGCAGCAGGTCCTCAGATCGGATCCCTGTGACGCGTCGCCCTGTCTGGCGGCGTGCCGACTGGCCACTCGACTCAGCTGTACAAGATCCACAAGTCGGCGTAACGCGCAGCCATCACCATCCGGCCATCCACCTGCAGCTTCCTCGTAGTCATAACAGCTCAGGTTGAGGCCGCGAGAGAATGACAATAGAGATGTCGTCAGCCTGAACCCAGATCCAACGTTTCTGCAGGTCAGCCCATGGGCTGACCACGCGCCCGACGCAGGATGTTGACCTGTTCACAGACCAGGGACACGGCGTCGAAGCTGCGGCCGCCGCCGTCGAGTCGGCGCTCGCAGCCGCCGGCTTACTGGCCGAACGGCAGGACGATGCAGCCGACCTGGCCGACCTATTCCCCGGCATGGGCCGCGGGCTGGCCGAGTGGACCGTTACCACTCCCGGCGGCGAGCAGACGATGCTGCAGATGGCCTACTTCGACCGCAGCCGGGGACCGGTCAGCATGGAGATCGGCCCGGTGCTGGCGCTGGAGGACGTGCTTGGCGGCAAGGTGTGCGCGCTGGCGAGCCGCGTCGAAGTCCGCGACTATGCCGACACCGCGCAGATGCTCGACCGTTACAGCCCGGCGCAGCCGCGACGTGCGCGGCCCGCGCGGGGACACCCGCGAAACCGAAGCTAGTGGTGCCGAACTCCGTATCTGCTGCCAGGCCTAGAAAACCCGGGCCTTCGGTATGCGCGCGCTCTCCGGCTCTCCGGACCGACGTCACCGCCAACTTCCTTGCTTCTCCATGAAAGTAGTGCGTTCCGGTGTCAACGGCCACTGAGTAATCCGGCATGCGGGCGCTCGTGCAGGTAATACCGAATGCCGACAATGCCCGGGGCATCGCGTAGCCGTATACTTTTGCGCTGGTATGTACGTGGCCTATATATGTCGTGGTGCAGGCTGTGGCGACTATCTCAGCCTTGTGATCTCAACTGTCCGTGCCGTGCTGGAACGGAGGTGTCGGCGTGATCGCGGTCGCGGTTCCCGCCTTCAATGAGGCGGCTTCGCTCCGGACCCTTCTCCCGAGAATGCCGGCAACCCTCCGCGGCGTGCCGGTTCGGGTCATCGTGGTGAGCGACGGCTCCACCGACGGGACGGAAGCAGTCGCGCTCGACCACGGCGCCGTTCTCGTCCGGCTCCCGGGTCACCGGGGCAAGGGAGCCGCCCTGCGGGCAGGTTTCGCCCGGGCCATGGAACTGGCTCCGTCCCTGCTGGTGACGATGGACGCCGACGGCCAGCACGACCCGGCTGACCTGGAGCGGCTGGTCCAGCCCGTGATGGCCGGGGAGTGCGCGCTGGCGGCCGGCAACCGGTTCCTGTCAGACCCCTCCCGTGGACCGACCCCGATCAACCGCTACCTGGTGCGCAAGGTCCTGGTCGCGGCGTTACGAGTCACCCTCGGCCGGACCTACACCGATCCGTGCTGTGGCTACCGGTGCTTCTCCTTCCAGGCGCTTCAGACAGTTCGCTTGCAAGGGAACCACTACCAGAGTGAGCTGGAAACGCTCTTTGAGGCGGCCATCCACGGCCTGCGCGTTGTGGAGGTACCCGTGCGACGAG
>JASHUE010000065.1:0-5128 GCA_030040195.1 Streptosporangiaceae bacterium
TCAGCGACGCCACGACGTATCCACGATGGGGGCTCTGGCATGAGGCCGGCTACCGGTCGGCGGGCGATGCCTCACCCCGTGGCCCTGGCGCGGTGTACTGGCTGCGCTCCTCGCACCGCTACGGACTCCGCCGCCCCGTCTCAGTCGAGAAGATCCTCGAGATCGAGGAAGGGCGGCGCCTGGCTTACACAGTGATCGGGGGTATCCCGGTCCGCAACTATCGCGCCGAGATCACCTTGACGCCGACTGCCGACGGGACGCGGATCCGCTGGGCAGCGTCGTGGGACCGGACCGTGGCGGGCCGCCTTGCGCACCACTCGCTACGCCTGCTGTACCCGCAAGTCGTCGCAAGCCTCGCGGCCGCCGCCGAGCGCCAGGCCGGCCGAGTCGGCGCCGCGCAGCCAAGGGACATCGGGTGAGGATCTGTGGCGCCGGGCCCTAGCCTTGGCTGGTGAGTGAGCGCAGACGTGAGGGTGTCCTGCTCACCGGCGTTTACGGTTCGGGCAAGAGCTCAGTCGCCGAGGAGATCGCCTACCTGCTCGAGCAGCGCGGCGAGCGGTACGCGCTGCTCGACCTGGACTATCTCAGCTGGGCCGGTCCCGACGCCGGTGCCCACGCGAGCGAGTTCGACTTGCTGCTGCAAAATCTGGCCGCGGTGGCAGCGAACTACCAGCGGGCCGGCGTCTGCCTGTTTGTCTTGGCCCACTTCGTCCGCAGCACCAGCCAGGTGCAGAGCATCCGGGAGGCGCTGGGCCTGCCGCTCCAGGTGGTCCGCCTCACGGTCGGACTGGCCGAGATCCAGCGGCGGCTGGCCCACGATGTCACCAGCGGTCGCCGCGACGACCTCAAGGCGGCGACGGCCGCGATAGCGGCCGCTGAGGGCAACGGCGTCGAGGACCTCGTCATCGGCAACGACCGCCCCATCGGCGTCGTTACTCAGGAGGTGATGGCGTACCTGGGGTGGTGACCTGCACAGCCGTTTGATGGTGCGAACTATCGCAGCGCGGCACCTCCGCCCTTGTCGCGAGCAGGGGCCGGCGCGGGCGGCTAGGGCGCCAGCTGGTCGCAGCAGACGACGGTAGCGTCATCGACTGCCTTCCCCCGCCGCCAGCGAGAACCGTCAGGGTCGGAGGCCTCGGCCCTGCGGACCTGGCTGATGAGCTCCGCCGGGCCGGCCTCCACGACGAGCGAAACAAGCTCGTCCCACGACACAAGTCCGAACAGGTCAGCCAGGCGGCTGGCGCCATCGCTGAGCAGTAGCGCCGCGCGCAGCCCGGCCAGCGCGGTGGAACCGCAGACCGCATGCCGCGCCGCCTCGGGATCGGCCGACGCGACCCAGTACCCGCCGGGCGTGTTCTTCATCGCACGGACCGTCTGGACGTACTCGCGGAACGCGGCATCGCGCCCAGGTGTGCCGACTGGCACCCGGTCATACAGACTGCGGTGCCGACGGGCGGCGGCCTCGATTCGCTGATCGGTCACGACCTGATTCACGCCGTCGCGGGCCAGTACCAGCACGGAATCGGACAGCACGAGGTGCTCAAGCTCGTCCCGGCGAATCCGGATCGCGACGACGGTCGCGGCCGGAGTGCCCAGGTGGGACAGATCACAGGTGCCCTCGTGCCGCGACCTGACCTCGCCGATGGCGGCGTACAGGCAGTCGGCCAGCGTGCCCGAGTCGGCTGCTGCGATCAGCGACAACAGCACCGTGCCGAGGGTCCTGGCGTACCAGGCGACGCCGTGCACGCAGCCGGTGCCGAGCCGGGCAGGCGTCCCCGCACCGTCCAGCAACACCGCCGCCGACGGCGTCACCGCGGCGAAGTCCTCGTTCTCCACCTCCGGGCTAACCGGAGCGGTCGCGAGTACGGCGCGCACGATCAGGCCCCCGGCCGACGGGCGAACGGCACTCGCCCGATCCCGTGCGACCGCGGCATCAACAGCCCCTTCGACTGGCAGCGGCAGCCGCCACGGCACCCTGCAGGATCTTTCTCAGAAAAAGGACGTCAGATCCCGGAATCATGCGGCGGCATCTGGGTTATAGGTGAACGGTAGCCGAATGTCACTGGGGCTTGGCACAGTGGGCGTGAGCACCTCGCTGCGGGGCGGCGAGGTCGACGCCGAGGGGACCCCACCAAGCTCGGCTGGGCGGCGGGAGGACATGGACAAGGCGATCGCCCTGGCGCTGGCCGCGAGTGTCTGCACGGCTACGTCGTCAGTGTGCCAGCGACTCGGCGCTAAGAGCACCAGCCAGACGAAAGGCCTTGATGTCTGGCTCCTCTTCCGGCTCGCCCGCCGGCCGATCTGGCTGCTGGGCATCGCCAGCATGATCCTGGGCTTCGTGTTCCAGCTCTCCGCCCTGCACTACGGAGCCCTGGCGCTGGTCCAGCCGATTCTCTCGCTTGAGTTGCTGTTCGTGTTCGGGTACATGGCGGTCCTCGGCTCTCGCACCGTCAAGCGGCGGGACTGGCTCGCCGCGGCCGCGATGTCGGCCGGGCTCGGCCTGTTCCTGTTCGCCGCCTCGCCGTCCGGCGGGCGCAGTCACGCGCCGGCGTCGATGTGGCTACTGGCCGGGTTCGTGACGCTCGCGGTGGTGCTCGTCGCGCTCGCGCTGGCGTTCGGGCTGGGCCGCCGGCCCTCAGCGTCCCCCTCGCAGCGCGCCGCGATCCTCGGCGCCGCAACGGGCGTGGCCTGGGGCTTCGTAGCCGCCGTGATCAAGGAGTTCAGCTCCCACCTCGGCAACGGGCCCGCCGCGATCTTCACTAACTGGTCGGTGTACGTCCTCATCGGCGCCGGGGCGGCAAGCCTGCTGCTGGCCTCGCACGCCCTGGCGGCCGGGCCGCTCGCCGCGTCCCAGCCCGGCTTCACGATCCTTGACCCGCTGGCCGCGAGCCTGCTCGGCATGTTCCTGTTCGGCGAGCACTTCCAGGCGGCCACCGGGGACCTGGCCCTCGAGGCGCTGGCACTCGCGCTCCTTGTCAGCGGCGTCACGGGCCTCAGCCACAGCCACCTGATCGTCGGTGAGGACGAAGAGATTACGGCGGCCGGCGAGGCCTCCTGGAGTGGCGCGGGTGCCTGACAGCCAAGGCGCACGATAGGGGAACGAGGCGTGCCCGGGGCGCCGCACGTATGCCGCGACGCGGCCCGCCCAGCCTCAAAACGGAGCTGTCGGTCGCGCGCGGTCAGCGCGCCGCCAGCCGGCCTACCCGCCGGATGATGCCGTCGCACAGCCGGCGGACGTCGCCGGGATCGTCGGTGAACTGCGACGGCTTGATGCAGAACGTCGTGAAGCCGGCCTCGAGCTGAGCCGGGATGCCCGCCAGGGCCTGGCCCAGATCGGCCGGGCTGTGGTCGTCGGGGAACACAGCACGGGTGCCCCCGACCAGCTCCAGGCCGCCGATGTCACGCCCGGCCGCGGCCATCGCCTTCCGCAGCCGCTGCATCTCCTCGCCGGTCGGGACGCCCAGCGGGTTGAACCCGTCGCCGTAGCGGACGATGCGGTCGGTCATCCGCCGGTGCATCCCGGCACCGCCGAGCCAGAGCACCGGCCCCGACTTCCGGAACGCCTTAGGCTCGAAATAGACGTCACTGAACGGGTAGTGCGGCCCCGGATGCGACGCCGGGGTGTCCCGCCACAACGTGGCCCACGCGGCCAGATGCTCGTCAAGGAGATCGCCGCGGGACCCGAAGGGCACGCCCAGCGCCCGGTACTCCTCCTCGAGCCAGGAGACCGTCGGCAGCACGACAAGCCGGCCGCCGCTGAGCAGGTCCAGGGAACCAAGCTCGCGCGCGATCAGCAGCGGATGGCGCAGCGGCGCGATCACCGCCCCGGCGACGAGCCGTATCCGCGCGGTGACCGCGGCGATCGCGGACAGCAGGACGAGCGAACTCGGCCAGGGCGTCGCCGGATCCTGGTTGCCCGGCAGCGCGTACTCCCGCGGGTTCGGCATCACGCCGCTCGCCCCGGACGACGGTCCCAGGACGATGTGCTCGCTGATCATGACCGAGTCGAACCCGGCGTCCTCCGCCTCCCTGGCCCAGCGAACGAGCGTGGGCAGGTCCCGTCCCGAGGTCATCGTCCAGTTCTCGCTGAGGATCAGGCACATCCTCGGCGCCGGCGGGCGGGGCAGGGCGGTCACGACCGGGCCGGGGGCCTGATGCCGCGGAACTCCCAGTCACCGCCGAGCGCGGTCGACACGACCTCCTCGCTCTCGGTCGGCTGCGCCCCGAACTCGGCGGGCACCGGCAGCGGGCCGGCCACGACGTGGTTGGTCAGCCGGCCGAGGCCCTCGACCTCGACCTCGACCAGATCGCCCGGCTGCACCGGCCGGGAGTTGGCCGGGGTTCCCGACAGCAGCACATCGCCGGGATACAGCGTGATCGTGCGCGCGATGTCGGCCACCAGGTAGTGCATGTCCCACTGCATCTCGTCGGTTGACCCGTCCTGCGCCAGCCGGCCGTTGACGTAGGTGCGCAGCCGCTTGCCGCGGAAATCCCAGCCGGTGACCAGGCCAGGGCCGAGCGGTGCCATCGTGTCCGACCCCTTGACCCGTAGCATCGAGCCGGCGTCGGTATCGCGGAAGTCATGCAGCCCGAAGTCATTGCCGATCGTGTACCCGGCGATGTAGTCGCCGGCCGCCGACGGCGGGACGCCCCGGCAGGTGCGGCCGATCACGATCGCGACCTCGCCCTCGTAGTTCAGGTACTGGCAGTTGGGCGGCCGCACGACCGCGCCGCCGTGGCCGACCAGCGCCGACGTCGGCTTGTGGAAGTAGGTCGGCGCGGCGGGCAGCCTGGCCCCGAACTCCTCGACCCGGCTGCGGTGGTTCAGGTGCACGGCCACGATCTTGGTTGGCACGACCGGCGGCAGGTGCACGGCCTCCGACGCGGCAACCCGGCGGCCATCGCCGGATACCAGGTACTCACTGTCGCGAACGACCTGCACGACCGCGCCCTCGAGCAGGATCCTGCGGTACTCAGTCATCAATCGTGCCCGTCATCGTCCTCCCGTCCGGTCCAGCCCGCGGCCGGCCGGTCGAACCAGATGTGTATCTGGCCGGTGCCCACCGAGGTCTCGTAGTCACTGAACGCGCGGCCCGGGGCGCGTGTGGCCCGCCCTCCCAAGGCGGCC
>JASHUE010000615.1:0-6057 GCA_030040195.1 Streptosporangiaceae bacterium
GTCCAGCCGCTTGAGCGTCCGCTTCAGGTACTGGATGATCTCGTTCGCCAGCCAGTCGTCCCGGTGGTCAAGCAGCAACTGGTCGTAGGCCAGGACCCGCGCGGGATCACCGTTGGTGCGCAGGATCCACGTGCCGAGCTGCGGCTCGTTCGTGCGCAGGTCCAGGATCAGGTCGTCGAGCTCGCGCGTCATCGCCAGCGGCCAGAAGCCGGCGCCCTGAGCGGCGATGCCAGACGGGTCGGCCGGCGGGTCGCCGTCGGGGCCCGCGATCGTGATCTCCGCGACCCCCGCCGCGCGGTCGAGCCGCGCCGACACGTGCGGGTAGCTGACGGCATCGTCCGCGCGCTTCTTGTCCAGCGTAGTGAGCTCGATTCCTGGCGGGCTGGCCGGCCGGGACGATCGGGCGGCGAACTCGGCCGCGCGGTCATTCACGGCCTGGTCCCACGTGCTGCGGGGCACGGCCTCGTCGACCAGCCGCCATGCCACCGCCTTCGCGCCGCCCACGCCCTCGGGCCTGGTCGCGAAGTAGTCGGCCAGGTCACGCCGCACGTGACGCTTGTCGGTGATCCGGGTCAGCCCGCCGGTGCCGGGCAGCACGCCGAGCAGCGGCAGTTCCGGGAGAGAGACGGTCGCGGATCGGTCGTCGATCAGCATGAGGTACTCGCACGCCAGCGCCAGCTCATAGCCACCGCCGGACGCGGTGCCGTTGACGGCCGCGAGGTACGTCTGGCCGGAGCATGCGGTCGCGTCCTCGATGCCGTTGCGCGTCTCGTTCGTGAACTTGCAGAAGTTCACCTTCCAGGCGTGCTCGGACGCCGCCAGCATGCGGATGTTCGCGCCCGCGCTGAACACCTTGTCCTTGCCGCTGGTGACGACGACGGCCCGCACCTCAGGATGCTCGAACCGCAGCCGCTGGACCGCGTCGTACAGCTCGATGTCGACGCCGAGGTCGTAGGAGTTCAGTTTCAGCTCATAGCCGTCCCGCAGGCCGCCGTCCTCGGCGACGTCCATGATCAGCATGGCCACGGGCCCGCCGAACGCGATCCGCCAGTGCCGGTAGCGGCTCGGGTCGGTCTGGAAGCTGACGCGCGGGCTGCCGGTCTCGGGGATGACGGCCGCTGTCGTCTCCGCCATGTGCGTCCCTCCCGCGCCGCCCGGTTCACGCCCCGCATGCTCTACATAACATGAGCATGCTGCTATGATCTTGTAGCACATCCTACGTCGCCGGGCCGGCGCGAAGTCAAGGCAGGGTCGGAGGGAGGAGCGGTCATGGCCACTCCGGCTCTGCTGGCCAGCGATCCCGGCCCGACCCTGTCGCGCCGGCATGCGGCAGGCGCCGTCAGCGCGCGCGGACTGCTGTTCACGGTCCTGGGCGAGTTCGTCCTGCCGACCGGCGGCTCGGCCTGGACCTCGGCGTTCATCGAGACGTTCAGCCGTCTCGGCGTCGAGGAAAAGGCCATCAGGCAGGCGCTGGCCAGGACCGCGACCGACGGCTGGATCACGCCCGGGCGGCACGGCCGCCGGACCCGCTGGTGGCTGACGCCCGACGGCGACCGGCTGCTCACCGAGGGGACCGAGCGGATCTACGCCTTCGCCGGCCCGCAGCGGACCTGGGACGGATCGTGGCTGCTCGTGCTGGCCAGGGTGCCGGAGAACGACCGGCCCGCCCGGCACGTGCTGCGCACCCGCCTGAGCTGGGCGGGCCTGGGCAGCCCGGCACCGGGCGTGTGGATCACCACGCACACCGAGCGCAGAGCCGAGGTCGAGCAGGTACTCCACCAGGCCGGCGTCACCGACGGACAGATCTTCACGGCCGAGCACCGGGGCGGCGGCGAGCTTTCCGCGCTGGTCGGCGAGGCCTGGGACCTGGAGGCCATCGAGCGGCGGTACGAGGAGTTCCTGGCCGAATTCGCCTCGGCGATCACCCGCGATCCGCTCACCCGGATGATCGAGCTGGTCCACGCCTGGCGGAGGTTCCCGTCGATCGACCCGGGCTTGCCCGCCCAGTTGCTGCCTGGCGGCTGGAGCGGTGCGAGGGCCGCCACGCTGTTCGCGTCACGCCACGCGGACTGGTCGGGCGAGGCGGTGACGGAGTGGGTCCGGCTCAACCAGGACGCGGGCTGAGCCGGCCTTGATCGGGACACAGCGGAGGGGGTGGCGGCCTGCGGCCGCCACCCCCTCAGTCCTTCTCCGGGCTGTCAGTGCACCCGGCTGTCGTCAATCAGTACTTGGACAGGACCTGGATGAACCTCGGGCCCACCGACCCGATGCCGGTGAGGCTGTCAAAGCCCTTCACGGCAGTGAGGGTGTAGTCGCGCGACGCGCAGTTGCCGGTGCCGTCGCAGTAGGTCTCGACCCCGGCGTAGTTGATCACGCGCAAGCTCACGATGTAACCATCCGAGGAGTCAACCTCGTTCGCGTAGTCGACCCGGATGACGGCGGTTGCGTCGGGGTTAGTCGGCGCAACGATGTCGTTAAACGCGGACGGCGAAGCCGTGTCTGCCTTGTACAGGATCGGGTTGAGGAAGCCGAGCGGGACGCCGGCCTTCTGGTTGACATCGGCGATCACCCCGGCCAGCAGTGGCGAGGCGAGGCTGGTGCCGCCCTCCTTGAACTGGTCGTAGTACGTCCCGTCCGGGAACGTCTGCGTGAGTCCGATGAGGAACCCGCTCTGCGCGTCGGCGTCCATCGAGATGTCCGGCAGAACCCGGGCCGGCGCCCCGGTCACGTTCACGTTACGGAGCGCGAGGTCTGACGGAACTACCGCCGTCTGGTAGAACGGCTCGGCGTAGTAGAAGCTCGTGCCGCCGCCACCGCCAGCCTGGAATGCGAGCGAGCCGATCGGCGTGGTAGCCGTGCCACAGTTGGTCGTCGTCGGCGGCTCGCACAGCACCTGCTTGGCCGTGACCCAGCCGTACTCGGCGTTGCGGCGACCGGTCCTGCCGATCTCGAGCGTGGTGCCGCCTACGGCGGTAATGAACGGGCTGGAGGCCGGGTAGTTCGGGGCGTCCAGGCCGAAGTCGGCGAAGTTGTCGCCGGTGTCTCCGCTGGAGAACAACACGCTCACGCCGGTCGAGTCGGCGAGCATGAACGTGGCGTCATAGGCGGTCTTGGTGGCGGCATCGGTGAACAGGTCGCCGATGTCGTCACCCCACGAGTCGCTGACCACAGATGCGCCGCTGGTGACGGCAATCTGCAACGCGGCCAGCAGGCTCGAGTCGAGGCAGTCCTGGGCACCCACGAACATGATCGTGGCGCCCGGTGCCATGGTGTGCGAGGCTTCGACGTCCAGTGCCTGCTCTGGATACCAGCCGCTGCCATCGCACAGGGCATCGTCGTCAGTGGTCGGGGGCTCGACGTTGATGAACTGCGATGACTTGAGCGGGTACGACGGGTCGTTCAGCCTGAAGTAGGTCTGGGCATCCGACAGGAGCGTTGGCGAGTCGTAAGCATCGACGATGGCCAGGGTTACGCCCGAGCCGTCGATCCCGCTGGCGACCCACTTGGCCAGCCCGTACGCGCTGCGCATCTGGTGGGGGAGGTAGCCGCAGATGTCATAGGGCAGCGGCCCGGTGTACGGAGCGTACAGGGAGGTCGAGTCCTTAGTGTCGATCTTCTGGCCCCAGTACGCCGAGCAAGGCTGCGGGTTACGGAAACCAGGCGGAGGCGGCGGCTCCTGGTCCGGCTTGGCCTTCGTCGCGGTGGTGGACGCGCTGGTCTGCGACAGGGAAGTGGTGGCCACGTACTGGTTGATGCCGACCGTGCCCGCCACGGCACCGGCCACGGACAGCGGGACGGACAGCGGCCCGCTGGCCAGGCGCACGCGGTGGCCAAGCACGTTGTAATAGGCGAGCGTGACGCCGAAGGCCTTCTCCACCTGAGCCGCGGAGCCGCTGGCGGAGACCAGCAGGCGGACCGGGCCGACCTTGATTCCAGTGAAGCCTTCGCGGCGCAGCCAGGACACCGCCGCCGACGCCGAGGCCCTGGTTGGCCCGTACCGCGCCGCCCACTGGTCGTCGCTGAGGTAGTGATGGAACAGCTTCGAGCCAGGGCTGGACACCTCACGCACGAATCGCGTTGCGCCGGTGGCGTTGCGCAGCCTCAGCGACAAATCGAAGCTCACGGTGCTGCGCGCCGACACTGACCCGGACGGATGGGCAAGCTCCTGCGCGGGAGCGGCTGAACCCGCCAGGGTTACCCTTCCCGCCGGATGAGAGCTCACCGAGGCGGTAGCGGTACCCGCCATGAACGATAGGGCTAGCCCTGCGGCCGCCAAGGGTGCCAACCATCGGGCACGTCTCATTGATCCTCCCTTGTGCGTAATGGCTACGCGCGGTCCCGCCACAGTGCGGGGCCTGCCAGGGACACTAACTTTTCGGCTAAGTCAGAGCAATAAGCTGAATAGGCAAATCGAAAGTCAACGCATGATCTCGATATCCATTACCTTCGATAGGTGGTAACGGCGCCTCTCGACACGAAGCTGACTCCGCGCACGCGTGCGGTGATCTGAGCACCCGTGGGTGCCTAGTCACCCTCTAAAGCGCGGACTGGAAGCATCATATTAAAGGTTTATATAATGGTTCTTGTAGTAGTTCTATAACTCCCGCGCTCGATCAGATTGCCGGACCGCTGGCGCCTGGCCAATCGGTACCTGCTCGTTGTTCGTTGTCCCGGCACTCGCGAACAACATCTCAAGGCACCTGCCCGACACGAGCTTGCGTCGTGATGCGAGCTGAGTTGGCTGGTTGATGTCCAGGGTCGTGACTTCCACGCGACCAGGAAAGTCGTGGGCCAGATTGCCGCACAGAGGAGTATGGCCGGCCTCAGCCCGAGCCGTTCCGGCGACGTTCCAGTCCTTTTTTTCTCGAACTGGGCGACCATGACCACAACGGCGAGACGCTCCGCTGATCAGGATCGTCGGCGTTGCGTCAGTCGCGTCAGTGTTCGCCCGGCCGCTGCGCCGGCGCATCGTCTTCTTGCTGCTCCCTCACCTCAGCATTGCCCTCCGCGATGTCCCCCGCCGATCGGCCGGTTTCCTTCAGGTACTCCGCTGTGTCATCGTCCCCTCGCTGATGCCGGATGCGCACCAGCTGGGGGATGCCGATGGCTGCCGCGGCGATCAAGACGCCGGCCACGGCGGCAATTATCGCGATAGTCATGTCAATCCTTCTCTGCGTGTTAGGACGTGAGCCGTGCTGCCTTCCCCGTCCGCTCTCCGAGGCGGCTGGCAAGCGGGCGAGCAGGTGATCCGGTCGCCCGCGCGTCCTTCGTCCCGGCCGCCGGCCACTCACTGTCGGGGACCTCGCCGGCCGCTGCGGCGAATGACCGAAGTGCCGCGGCCACCGCCGCCTGCCGACGTTCCGGAAGCCGGCCCAGGATCTCGGCCAGCAACTCACGGCGCCGCGCCGTCGCCTGGTTCACCACGTCCCGCCCGGCGATCGTGATCGACACCTGAACCTCCCGGCGGTCGTTCCGGGCACGGTGCCGGCGGACCAGGCCCTTGCGGACCAGCCGGTCGCACATCCGTCCAGCCGTCGGCGGTGTCACCTGCAACGCGCGCGCCAGGTCCACCATCCGCTGCGGGCCGCGGGATGCCAGCACGACAAGCGCGCGGTACTGGGCGAGCGTCGTCTCCTCCGCAGCGGCGCCGAGGGATTGCTCGGCCACGGCGACGAGCGTGCGGCTCGCCGTCAGCACCGCGTCCACGACCGCGTCGTCTGGCGCCTTCCCGTCCATGCTTGCTCCCAGCAATAACTGCCTAAGACAATCATTTTGCAGGCATTCCACGAGCCAGGGCAAGCGCCTTGCGTCCAGCGCTCGTCAGGCTCAGGACCGCTGCGGGGAGCGCGCGATGACCTCACGTCTGCGGGTTCGGTGCCTGGCGACATTGACCTGGTTGGCGCACCGGACACTGCAGAAGTGACGGCGCCCGTTCCTGGAGATGTCGAGGAACACGATGCCGCAGCCGGCCCGGCTGCAGGCCCGCAGACGCGACCCTCCCCCCTCGTCGATCACGTGCGCCAGGCCGGCCGCGGTCAGCGCCTTGACCCGTCCGGT
>JASHUE010000616.1:0-4481 GCA_030040195.1 Streptosporangiaceae bacterium
CGTTCCGGCCGGCGGAAGCTCGATGATCGCGGTGACGCCCATGCTGGCCATCGTCTGCATGCACTGGTCCCACCGGACAGGCGCGCTGACCTGGTTGATGATCCGGTCGATCCAGTCCTTGCCTGAGCGGACGACCGCGCCGTCCCGATTGGACAGCAGCGGCCGGAGCGGATCGTTGACGTGCACGCCCTCGGACGCGGCGGCGAGCGCCTCCACCGCCGGGGCCATGTGATGGGTATGGAACGCCCCGGCCACCGACAGCGGCCGGATCCGCGCGCCGGCCGGCGGGTTGTCGGCGAGTGCGGCTAGCTGGGCCCGAGTCCCGGCGGCCACGATCTGGCCGGCCCCGTTCACGTTCGCGGGCGTGAGCCCGACGGCCTCGATCGCGGCCAGGACCGTTGCCTCGTCTCCGCCCAGCACCGCGGTCATCCCGGTGGCCTCGGCCGCGGCCGCGGCGGCCATGCCGTGAGCGCGCACCCGGACCAGGCGCATGGCGTCATCGGCGGAGATCACGCCGGCCAGCACGCCGGCGGCCAGCTCGCCGACGCTATGCCCGGCCACGCCGACGGACTGGCGGCTGACCGGGTGGGCGCCGGTGACGACCTGGTCTTCAGCCGCGGCGATGGCCGCCGCGACGAGCAGCGGCTGGGCAACGGCGGTATCCCTGATCTCGTCCGCGTCGGCGTCGGTGCCGCACCGGATGAGGTCGCATCCCGCGAGCTCGGACCACGCGGCGAGCCGGTCGCCGAATCCGGGCAGCTCAAGCCAGGGAGCGAGGAAGCCCGGCGTCTGGGCGCCCTGGCCGGGGGCTGCGATGAGAAGCATTGTCCTAGCCTGCACTGTAGAACTTCGCCATACCTATGCCGAAGCAAACGAAGTTTCCTCGCGCTGGTATGTAGGAAGTCTACAAGCCCGCGATTGCTCCGCCCCCGTGGCCCCCCGGCTACGTGGCCTTGTGCGAGAGACGGCCAAGCACCACCGCAGTCCAGAGCGCGAAACCGCCCCGCCCGTCGCTGGGCAGGATGCCGGTCAGTTCGGTAACCCGGCGGAGCCGGTATCGAACGGTGTTCGGGTGTACGAACAGCATTCTTGCGGTCGCCTCGAGTGAGTTTCCCTGCTCCAGGTAGGTCGTCACCGTGTCCAGCAGCGCGCTGCCGCCCCGCAGCAGCGGCTCGTACACATCGGTGATCAGGGTTTCGCGCGCGGTCTCGTCGCCGTCTAGGGCGCGCTCGGGCAGCAAGTCGCTGGCGAGCACCGGGCGGGGCGCGTCGGGCCAGCCGGCCGCTGCCCGCAGCCCGGCGAGGGCGGCCCCGGCCGACCTGACGGCTGCCTGCAGGTCGTCGACGGCCGGGCCAGCCACCACCGGGCCGGGTCCGAACCGGCCCGCGAAGTGGCGGGCGGCGTCCAGCGGATCCGTGCTGCCGCCGATGATGAGCACCAGCCGGTGCCCGTGTACCCCGGCGAGCAGGTCCAGGCGAGCCCGGCGGGCCAGAACCCGGAACTCGTCGATCAGGCCCTCGGGCTCGTTGCCTCCGGCGGTCCCGACGACGACCGTCACGGGCGTGGATGACCAGTTGAGCGCGGCCGCCCAGGACTGCAGGCCCTCGTCGACCTCGCCGCGGACCAGCGAGTCCACGACCAGCGCCTCAAGCCGGGCATCCCAGGCGCCACGGGCTTCTGCGGTCCGCGCGTACAGGTGGGCGGTGCCGAACGCGACCTCTCTGGTGTAACGGAGCACGGCCTCGCGGAGCTCGGCCTCGCCGCCGGGGGCCGCCAGCTCGTCGACCTGTGCCTCGACGACGTCCACGATGACCCGGACCATCTCGACCGCTTGCTGCAGGGTCACCGCCCTGGCCAGTTCCCTGGGCGCGGTGCCGAAGACCTCGCCAGCCACGGCGGGCCTGGACCGCTCCGGATGCTTGATCCAGTCGACGAAAGCCGCGACGCCGGCCTGCGCCACCAGCCCGAGCCACGAGCGGTTCTCCGCCGACATCGCGCGGTACCACGGCAGCCGCTGGTCCATCGAGGTCATCGCGGCCGTGCCCAGCGCGCCCATGGCAGCCTCGAGCCTGGCGATGGTGGCGTCACTGACCCGCCCGGCCGGCGTGGCCGCGGCGTTGCCCAGGCGACCGTTCGCCGCGCCAGCCCCGCGCGCCCGCGGCGCAGCTCCGGGGTCGGGGCGGTCTGGCTCCGCCCTGTTCGCGCTCGACGTCACGTCCTCAGCGTGCCACCGTGACATGAACTCCTACTCGCAGGGTCCACCTGAGCAAGGCTGGGCTTCGACCAGCCGCTGGCCGCCTGCGCGTTCCCGGCGGCACCCGGGACTGGCTCGACCAGCTGCTGCCGGCGCACGAGAGCATGGGCGAAGCTGGGCCGGACAAGCACCACGGCGACCATGATGACGACCATCGCGATGGCCGAGCTGGCCGTGGTCCAGCCGATGCCAATCGCGTCGGCCACGGGGCCCTGCAGCAGCGCGCCGAGCGGGTAGCTGACGCCGAGAGCGACCTGGAAGAAACTCAGCACCCGCCCGCGGTAGTCCGGCGGCGCGTACAACTGCACCGCGGTCGACAGGCCGGACAGCACGCCGAGATAGACCAGGCCGACCAGGAAAAGGGTCACGACGCCCCACCACCGGGTGGGGGAGAGGGCGTAGCAGGTGAGCGCGACGGGCAGCAGCCCGAGGCTCCAGCCGAGCAGCCGCCCGCGTCCGATCCTCGCGGCCAGGGGTGCCATCAGCAGCGCGCCGGCAACGGCGCCCAGGCCCTGTGCGGTGGTGAGCTCGGACGTGGCGGCGGCGACCGCGGCGGCCCCGCCGTGGCTCAGCCGCAAGGCCATGGCCGGCACCAGGGCGATGAACGGGGCAGCCACAAAGGCCACAACGCCGATCGTGATGATGGCGGCTCGGCAGGACGGCTCGGATCTGGTGGCGGACAGGCCCGATCTGAGCGCCGCGAGCACGCTGCCCTGCCGGCCGGGAGGCGGCGAGAGCCGGACGAACAGTACCGCGATGACAACCGCGAGGAAGGACACGGCGTTTGCCACGAAGCTGGCGGCGAAGCCGAACGCCGCTACCGTCGCCCCGGCCAGGGCGGGGCCGACGATCCGCCCGGCGTTCCATTGCGCGGAGTTGAGGGCGCTTGCCGCGAGGAACTCCGACCGCGGCACCAGGTCGGGCAGGATCGCCTGACTGAACGGCTGGACGAGCGCGGAGACCGAGCCCTGCACGGTGACGAGGCCGAGAAGCGCGAGCGGACTATCGTGCCGGCCGGCGACCAGGAAGGCGATCGCGCCCGCGACGACGGCCTCGGCCAGGTTGCCCAGCGCGATGACCGGCTTGCGGCGGATCCGGTCGGCCAAAGCGCCGCCCAGCGGCGACAGCAGTCCGACCGGCAGGAAGGCGCCCGCCGCGATCAGCACCGCCCAGCTCGCCTGCCCCGTGCGGGCGATGACCAGGGCGCCGACCGCGACCGTCTGCATCCACGAGCCGATGTTGGAGACGAGGCTGGCCGACCAGAGCAAGCTGAAATTCCGGAACCGCATCGGCCGGAGCGAGCTCGCGAGGCCCGTCCTCATCGGGCACGGCGCAAGCATGCGGCGGCGGTCATCATGCCTCACCCTAGGCCAGGTCGTCGGACTGCTGAATACGCTGAATCGGCCAACCGGACGAGTCAGGTTAGACGCCGGCACTCACTGCGGGCGGTCACGTTGACCTCGCCGCCCACGATGCGCCTACATGGCGTCGCTGACGTCCAGGTCGAGCCGGTACTTCGCGATGGCCTGGCCGACGACCTCGGGCTTGACCTCCCCGAGCCGCGCCAGCTGGTCCAGCGCCGCCACGGTGATCGACTCAGCGTCCACGTGGAAGAACCGGCGCGCCGCCGGACGGGTGTCAGAGAAGCCCCAGCCGTCCGTGCCGAGTGAGGTGAACGGTGCCTGCACCCAGCGCGCGATCTGATCGGGCACCGCCCTGATCCAGTCGCTGACCGCCACGACCGGCCCGGCGTGACCCTCCATCACCTTGGTCACGTACGGCACGCGGTGCTCGGCCTCGGGCTGCAGCATGTTCCACTCCTCGCAGCCGAGCGCCTCGCGGCGCAACTCCGTCCACGAGGTTGCCGACCACGCCTCGGCGGCCACGCCCCAGTCTCTGGCCAGGAGCTTCTGCGCGTCGAGCGCCCAGCGCAGCGCGACGCCTGAGGCGAGGATCTGGGCCCGCGGGTGGGTCCCGGTGGTCGAGGCCGGGCTCGGCGTGGCGAGTTCCGGCGGACCGGCGTACCGGTAAAGGCCCCGCAGGATCCCGCGCTCCAGCGCGGCCGGGCCGCCTTCGAAGTCGGCCGGCTCGGCCGGCTGGACGTACGGCTCGTTGTAGACGGTGAGGTAGTAGAAGATGTCCTCGCCGTTGGGGTGATCGGCAGCAGATCCGTACATCCGGCGCAGCGCGTCCTTGACGATGTAAGCCAGCTCGTAGGCCCAGGCCG